>CAUJJQ010000110.1 GCA_963205285.1 Pseudomonadota bacterium
CGGCGGCCATGGCGATTGCCGCGTCGATCAAGCCGGTATCCACATCCTCCCCCCGCTGGATGCGACGGTAAAGCTGGTGCAGCACGTCGCGCGCCATGGCGACATTTTCGGCTGGCCCATCGACCCCCACTTTGTCACCGCGCGCGGTAATATAAACACCCAGACGGTTTTCGATGGCGACGAGATTTTGGTCAAATTGCCCGAAAAGCTGCGGCAATAATTGCGGGCGGTCGAAATGCATTTCGGTCCGGCTATGCTCGCCCGAACGGGCAGGTGCGCTTTTGCGGCTCATTGGGTTCCTAAAATGGACGATGGCGGCACAGAATCATGCCGCAATCGGGACATGCCGATATTGCCCGCTATTGGGCTATTCGACAAGCCGCCCCGACAGGCTGGCTGGCCCCGCAGCGATGATGTCAACGTCCACCATGTCGCCAATAGCGCACGTGCCATCCAAGTGGAGCGACTGCAACCAGGGAGTCTTGCCCAGCAACTGCCCCGCCTTACGCCCTTGGCGTTCGAGCAGCACCTTTGTCCGCTGACCCACACTGGCCTGATTAAAGGCAAATTGGTCGCGTTGCAGCGCGGCCTGCAAGCGTTGCAGCCGTTCGTCCATCACTTCGGCGGCAATCTGGTCTGCCATGTCCGCCGCCGGGGTGCCGGGGCGTGGGCTATATTTGAAACTAAACGCCTGAGCGTAGCGCACTTCGTCGATCAATCGCAGCGTTTGCGCAAAATCAGCCTCGCTCTCCCCGGGAAAGCCAACGATGAAATCGCCCGAAATGGCGATGTCGGGACGCACCGCGCGCACCCGTTCGATGATGCGCAGATAGGATTCGCGGCTGTGGCTGCGGTTCATCGCCCTGAGGATGCGCTCGCTCCCCGCCTGAACCGGTAAATGGAGGAAGGGCATGAGCTTTTCGACATCGCCATGCGCGGCGATGAGCGCGTCGGTCATGTCATTGGGGTGGCTGGTGGTGTAACGGATGCGTTCCAGACCGCTGATGGTCGCCAAATGGCGGATCAGGCCGTCCAGCCCGCAGCCCTGCCCCTTGGCATTTTCGCCCGTCCATGCGTTGACATTTTGGCCCAGCAGCGTGATTTCGACCGCACCCGCCGCAACCAGATTTTCCGCTTCTGATACTATGGCGGCAAAGCTGCGGCTAACCTCTGCCCCGCGCGTATAGGGAACGACGCAATAAGTGCAGAATTTATCGCACCCCTCTTGCACCGTTAAGAAGGCGCTCGGCGCGACTTTTTTACGCACCGGCAGCGCGGTAAATTTGGACTGCACCGGCATTTCAGTGTCAATCGCTGCCTTGCCGCTGAGCGCACTGTCCACCAGCGATGGCAGATTATGATAGGCCTGTGGCCCGACAACGATATCAACGCCGTTGCGCCGCGCGATTTCCGCCCCTTGCGCCTGTGCGACGCATCCGGCCACCGCGACCATCGGGCGGCTGCCATCATCGCGCAACAGGCGGCCAATGTCGGAATAGACTTTTTCGGTCGCCTTTTCGCGGATGTGGCAGGTGTTGAGCACCACCAGATCGGCATCTGCCGTGCCGTCGGCCAGCGCCATGCCGTCGCCCACCAACAATTCGGCCATACGTTCGCCGTCATAGACGTTCATCTGACAGCCAAAGCTTTTGACAAGCACCCGCTGCGGGCGCTGCCCATGGTATTTTCCGCCGATTACATCACCCTTGCGCATGATTGGCGCGATTAGCCATATGCTCGCCAGATGCAAGGGGCGGCAGCGATTTGCCCCTTACCATCAGCGCCCTTATCTCACCCGCCTAATGGCGGGGACGGTGCATCACTTCTTCCATGCGACGGCGGCTTTCGCTCGCGATTGCTTTGCGCCCACCAATAGCATCGCCCGCAAAGGGTTCCAGGAAATGGATCACGGTCACAATCGGGTGGCGCCGCGCAAGAATTTGCAGGACATTGTGCAAACCCGGCTCCTCCCCCACCCACGCAATGGCGGCCGCTTCACGGCCATAATCAATATATACGGGCTGGATGCTAATGTCCGGTGGTGGCGGTTCGAGCACGGCAAGCAAGGATGTTTTGAAGGGCAAGAGGCTTTGGCCATCGCTCGTCGTCGCCTCCGGGAAAACGGTGACCGCGCGCGTTTCTGCCAATGCTTCGCGCACCATTGCAACCTGATTGCCGACATTCATACGTTCGTGGCGCGCAACATAGATGGTGCGGTTCATATCCGCCAACCAGCGCAGCAACGGCGATGCCCGCAGCTCCGCCTTAGCGACATAGGCGGTGCCGCTCACCCCGGCGAGAACCAAAATATCGAGCCAAGAGACATGGTTGGCGATGATGAACATGTCACGGCGCGGCATTTGCCCCGTCATGCGAACCCGCGCGCCAAAAATGCGCGCCGTGCCGCCCAGAAAATATTTGGGCCATGGCGAACCACGCATCAAAAACTGGGTCAGATAATGGAGCGGCACGCAAATAAATAGCCATGCCAGCGCAGTCAGTAATCGCGCAATAACGCGCGCCCAGCCGATGATGGTTAGGCGCGGCAGCGCGTGCGCGGCAGCGTCAATCCTTGCGGTCGAGGGCGACGCCATAAAGCTCCATGCGATGGTCGACGAGCCGATAGCCCAGCCGTTCGGCAATTACTTTTTGCAATGCTTCCAGTTCAGGGTCGACAAATTCGATGACCCGGCCGGTTTCGACATCAATCAGATGGTCGTGATGCGCCTCAGGCGCCGCCTCATAACGCGAACGGCCATCGCCAAAATCATGCCGATCCAATATCCCGGCTTCTTCAAAGAGGCGCACGGTGCGATAGACGGTTGCAATCGAAATACCGCTGTCGATGGCGGATGCCCGCGCGTGCAGCGTTTCCACATCTGGGTGATCAGCCGAATCGCTGATGACACGCGCAATAACGCGAAGCTGCTCGGTACTCCGGAGCCCCTATGCCGCGCTCAGCGCCGCAGTAACGATTGCGTGACCCATTATTGCTCCGTTCGCCCGACAGGCCAGCAACTATAGGACGAGGCGCGCGCGCGGACAAGCAAGGAGTGCCAGCCCGCGCGCAACCTTTTCAACTGCGATTACTTATTTCGCCCGCTTACGGCGCCCACCGCGCCCCGATTTGCCAAGACCGATCTGCTTGGCCAGCATCCGGCGCTGTTCCGCATAATTGGGCGCAACCATCGGATAGTCGGCGGCAAGCCCCCATTTGGCGCGATAATCATCCGGAGTCATGCCATAGTGGGTCATCAAATGCCGCTTAAGCATTTTCAGCTTTTTGCCGTCTTCCAGACAGACGATATAGTCGGGTTTGATGGACGAACGGATCGAAACCGCGGGCTGGGGACGTTCTTCGGCCACGGCAGGTGCATCACCCAGCCCGCTCAACGCGCCAAATACCGACTGGATCAGCCCCGGCAATTCCGTAGCGGAAACACTATTGTTGCTGACATGTGCCGAAACAATGTCGGCGGTTAAAGTAGCGAGAAATTCGCGTGTATCATTGGCTTCAGACATCAGCTTTCTTCCTGAATCGATGGGAATGGCAACGGCTGAGTCGATAAATCTTGCCAACCCAGTCCGATTGTTTTCGCCTAGGCTCATATATTGGTCGGTGCAATATAAATTATTGAATGATATTTGACATTTGCCTATCGCCGTTGTCGACAATCAAATGTTGCATTGTTTCAGAATCGCGTAACTTTCCGTCGCCGCCGCGATAATAATTGGGTCGCGTTGCAATACGGCTAAAGCCCATTTGCTGGTATAATGTGCGTGCCGAATTGTCGGCGCGCACCTCCAAAAGTAAACGTTCGACGCCGCCTTTTCGCGCATCCGTGCGCCAATATTCGATCATGGTGCGCGCCATACCACATCGCTGCATTGCCGGATGGACCGCGAGCAGCAATAATTCGCTTTCATCCAACATACGCCGGACGATGGCGAATCCGGCAAGTCTGACGCCCTCCGGCGCCATACATCCGAACAATTGATATCCCGGCAGGCCAATAATTGCGATTATCTGGCCGACATTCCACGCTTCACCATAGGTCGGGTCAAATGCCGCCGCGCTGATATGCGATATTTGTTCAATATGTCGCCCATCGAGCGGAATAATCGCGTGAGTCATCCACGTTGACCCGCAACCACAGCATCGGGCGCGCGCGCATAGACGCTGCGCGGCGGGTCGATAAAGGCTGCGGTTTCAACGTCCATCGCCGCACGACAATCTGCACTGGCCGCAAAGGCATGACCCGATCCGCGCTGGGCAATAACGTCGGCTGCACGCTCGCCCGCTACATTGTCCCGACAATATGCCATGGCTTGGGCGGGCGGCAGCGACTGGGCATCATGCGGTGCATTCGCAACCAGCCATTCGCCATGCCCTGCGTCGCACATTATCGAGAAATTATCGATGTCATGCGCTGCGCGGGCGGCGGCGGCGACCAACGCCAGCGAATCGAAACCGCGCAAGCTCGCCCCCCATGCGAATGCAAGCGCGCGCGCTGCGGCAATGCCAATGCGCAACCCCGTAAAACTGCCGGGGCCGCAACCCACCCAAATTTCTTGCGCAATCCCGCCGTCGGGCAGCGCCGCAATAGCGGGGAGCAGCGCTTCGGCATGGCCGCGACCAATATCGCGGTGGTCATGGGCAATCAGCGCCCCGCCATCGAACAGCGCCAGCGACAGGAAACGACTGGTCGTATCGATTACCAACAGTCGCGCCATGGCTACCGCGCTTCAGATTATCTGGTTGAAACGAGCAAATTCGGGGCGCGGGCTACGCTCAAAAATGCTCGCCGGGTCACCATAGCCGATGGTGGCGATAAAATTGCTGCGGATATGCGGTGTATCGCCAAAAAACGCGGCATCGACCGCCACATTGTCAAATCCCGACATCGGCCCGGTGTCGAGACCGAGCGCGCGCGCGGCGAGGAGAAGATATGCGCCTTGCAGGCTGCTGTTGCGAAATGCAGTCAACCCGGCCAGTTCGGCATTGCTGTCAAACCAACTTTTGGCATCTGTATGCGGAAAAAACTCCGGCAGATGTTCGTAAAATTGCTGATCCATACCGATGATGGCTGTCACCGGCGCGGCCAATATCTTGGGCGCATTGGTCGGGATGGCGCAAGCGGCGAGCCGCGCCTTTGTAGCGTCACTGGTGCACCAGATGATCCGCGCAGGCAGGCAATTGGCGCTGGTCGGACCGAATTTCATCAAATCCCAAATGGCATGCAACTGGGCATCGCTAACCGGCCGGTCCAAATAGCCATTATAGGTGCGGGCGCTGCGAAATAATTGGTCGAGCGCAGCGGCATCCAGCGTCTGATTCATCACCTGCCGTTCCTCAGACTGCATGCACCGCGGTCACTTCGGGCACATAATGTTTGAGCAGGGATTCGATCCCATGCTTCAGTGTCGCTGTTGATGACGGGCAGCCCGAACAGGCACCCTGCATCGTCAGATAGACATTACCCTTGTCAAACCCGCGAAAAATAATGTCGCCACCGTCATTGGCAACCGCCGGGCGCACCCGCGCGTCAATGAGGTCGCGGATCTGGTCGACAATATCCGCGTCCGCCGGATCAACCGGAAATTCGAGTGAATTTTCATCCGCCGGCACATTAATGCCCGCCGCGCTCGCCGGGTGAAACAGCGGCATATCGCCAACAAAATGGTCGAGCAGAATCGCTGCAATATCGCCATGCAGCGCGTTCCAATCGGCACCCGCGGCGGCGGTTACCGAAATGAAATTGCGCCCGAAATGCACGCCGGTCACATCACCCAGCGTAAACAATGCCTCCGCCAAGGGCGATCCTGTTGCCGCTTCGGGGGTGGTGAAATCGCGGCTCCCCACCTCCATCACCGTTTGGCCGGGCAGAAACTTGCGGGTCGCCGGATTGGGCGTGGTTTCCATTTCGATCAGCATGGGGGGCATGTGGGCCTGAGCCACTGATTTTGCAAGACTTGTTCGGTGCACCGCCGGACCAACAACATTATCCTTGAAATTTTGCCAGTCCAGCGGCTAGTGGCGCACAACATATTAACAGCGCCGGCTTAGCTCAGATGGTAGAGCACCTGATTTGTAATCAGGGGGTCGCGGGTTCGATTCCTGCAGCCGGCACCATATACATTTTTGCCGCCCCGATTTTTGCAAGCCACGGCCTGCCATGGGGTGACGCCCTGCCCCTCAGTCGCTATGGCTCCCCCATGGACGGAGGAATAAACCACAGCATCTTAAGCGATGCCATCGTCATCCTTGGCGCGGCGGGGATCGTCATTCCTGCCTTTGCGCGGCTGCGTATCACCCCGGTCATCGGGTTTATTTTGGTTGGCGTGCTCGCTGGG
>CAUJJQ010000111.1 GCA_963205285.1 Pseudomonadota bacterium
AAGGACAAGCGCGGCGAAAGCCCCTTTTCGACCGACGCGAACCTGCTCCACACATCATCAGAGGGCAAAGTGCTCGAAGACCCGTGGGCGGAAACCCCCGATTATGTCTATTCGCGCACCAATAATCCGGAGGATGCGCCCGACGCGCCTGAATATATCACTATCGATTTTGAAAGGGGCGATGGCGTGGCACTGAACGGGCAGGCGATGTCGCCCGCCACCCTGCTCAGCGCGCTCAATGATTTGGGGCGCACCCATGGCATTGGCCGACTCGACCTGGTGGAAAATCGCTTTGTCGGCATGAAATCGCGCGGCATGTATGAAACCCCGGGCGGCGAAATATACGCCCGCGCGCATCGCGGCATCGAATCGATCACGCTCGACCGGGGGGCAGCGCACCTCAAAGATGAACTGATGCCCAAATATGCCGAACTGATTTACAATGGTTTCTGGTTTTCGCCCGAACGCGAAATGTTGCAGGCGGCAATCGACCATAGTCAGGCAAATGTCACAGGCACGGTGCGGGTGAAACTTTACAAGGGCAACGCCAGCGTCGTCGGGCGCAAATCCCCCCACAGCCTTTATAGCGAAGCCCATGTGACGTTTGAGGATGACGCCGGTGCCTATGATCAAAAGGATGCGGCGGGCTTTATCAAGCTCAATGCCCTGCGCCTCCGGCTGTTGGCCAAACGCGACCGATAGGACACACTCGACTACATTTGTCTATGCACCCTTGCCTTTGACACCCCCCCGGCCTAGCCACGCGGCAGGTGGCGGGGGGGCCGCTGGCACAAGGGATGGGTCGTATGTCGCAAAAAATATCCGCAAATATATGGAACCGCCGTCACATCCTCGGGGCGATTGGTGCGGCAATATTGGGGGGAACAATGACATCTGCACGCGCGCTGGCGTCGGGCACCATGCCCCCCCCAGCGGCTGAACCCATGGGTAACTTGCCCTTTGCCTATCCCGCCGCGCGGCGGATGGATCTGGTCGAAGATCATTTTGGCCACGCCGTTGCTGACCCCTATCGCTGGCTGGAAAATGATGTGCGTTCGGACGGCGAGGTTGCCGCATGGGTGGATGCAGAAAATGCGCTGACCCACCAATATCTCGAAACGCTGCCGGGGCGCGCCGCGCTCAACCAGCGGATGGCAAGCCTTTATAATTACGAACGATTTGGCCTGCCGCAGCGCGCGGGCAGTCGTTATTTCTACAGCTATAATGACGGGACGCTCAACCAGTCGAAATTGATGGTGCGCGACGCGCTGGACGGTGCGGGACGCACGCTGATCGATCCCAATGGCTGGGCCGCCGATGGCGCGACCGCGCTTGCCGAATGGCGGCCAAGCCGCGATGGCAGCCATCTGGTCTATGCGGTGCAGGACGGCGGTACCGATTGGCGGATTGTTCGCCTGATCGACGTCTCAACCGGCGCGCAATTGGCGGACGAACTGCGCTGGATAAAATTTTCGGGCTTTGACTGGGCCCATGATGGTTCGGGCTTTTATTATTCGCGCTTTCCCGCTCCGGCGGATGGTGCGACCTACCAATCGCTCAACACCGATCAGGCGATTTATTTCCACGCTTTGGGCACGCCGCAGGCCGATGACCGACTGGTTTACGCCACCCCCGAAATGCCGCAGTGGAGCCATGGGGCGAATATCACCGACGATGGCAAATGGCTGATTATCACGACCACGCAGGGGACGGATGCGCGTTATCAGGTCAGCCTCATCAACCTGGAACGGCCAGATGCGCGCCCGCAAATATTGATAGCCGGACTGGAGCATAAATGGGACTATGTCGGCAGCAACGGCAACAAATTACTGTTCGTAACCGACAAGGACGCGCCCAACGGACGGATTGTCGCCATCGACCCGGCAGCGCCCGCGCGGATGACGACTTTGGTTGCCGAACGCACCATGCCGCTCCAAAATGCGCGCCGCATCGGCAACAACATCATCCTTTCCTATCTGGGCGATGCATCCTCGCAAGCCGAAGTCATCGATTTGAACGGGCGCGGCCAATCTCGACTGACATTGGGGGCGATTGGCACCGCATCGGGCTTTGGCGGTGATGCGACGTCGAGTGAGACTTTTTATTCCTTTACCAGCTTCTCGACCCCGACGACCATTTATCGGCTCGACACGGCAACCCGCCAAACCACGGTGTTTGCGCGGCCCAATGTCCCCTTTAACCCGGCGGATTTTTCGGTCGAGCAGCGCTTTTATACCTCACGCGACGGGACGCGGGTGCCGATGTTCGTCGTCATGAAACGCGGGGTGGACCGCACCGGCGGTTCGCCGACCATCCTTTATGGCTATGGCGGTTTTTCGGTGTCGCAGACGCCGGGATATTCGCCCACGCGCATGGCATGGTTGCAGGCGGGCGGGGTCTATGTCGTCGCCAATCTGCGCGGCGGGGATGAATATGGCACCGCTTGGCATGACGCGGGGCGGCGCGCCAACAAACAGAATGTCTTTGACGATTGTATCGCCGCTGGCGAATATCTGATTGCCCAAGGGATAACGGGGCGCGGCCAATTGGCGGTGGAGGGACGATCCAACGGTGGGCTGCTCGTCGGTGCGGTGGTCAACCAGCGCCCTGATTTGTTCGCCGCAGCATTGCCCGGGGTCGGCGTCATGGACATGCTGCGATTCAACCGCTTTACGGCGGGGCGTTATTGGACCGATGATTATGGCGACCCGGGGGTGGAGGCGGATTTTAACGTCCTTCGCGCTTATTCCCCCTATCATAATGTTCGCGATGGCGTCGATTATCCCGCGATTTTGGTGACCACGGCGGATACCGACGATCGGGTGGTGCCGGGGCATAGCTTCAAATATGCCGCAGCCTTGCAGGCCGCGCATGTCGGCGACAAGCCGCACCTTATCCGTATTGAAACGCGCGCCGGGCATGGCAGCGGCAAGCCGGTGGCCAAAATTGTCGAGGAATTTTCGGACATGTATGCCTTTGTCGCGCGTTGGACAGGGCTGGATATAGATGCAGGGTTGCGGGGGTGATGGGGCAAAGCGATTAGTCTGAACGCCTTTCTTCATTGGCCAAAATGCGCGCAAAATGGCATGTTGGGCGCATGGAAATGGAGAATATTATGACCAATCGCAGCCATATTGACGCGCTGAATGACGCTTTGGCGGACAGTTTCGCCCTCTACCTCAAGACCAAGAATTTCCACTGGCATGTGACCGGCCCGCATTTTCGCGATTACCACTTGCTGCTCGACGAACAGGCAGCTGAGATTTTGGCGATGACCGACCCGATGGCCGAACGGGTGCGCAAACAGGGTGGGCGCACCTTGACCTCCATC
>CAUJJQ010000112.1 GCA_963205285.1 Pseudomonadota bacterium
CGTTCCCGCAGGCACCGCAATGGTTGCGACCACGGTGCGCGAGGCTTTGCGTGATGCGATGGCGGAGGAAATGCGCCGCGACGACCGCGTCTTTGTCATGGGTGAAGAAGTCGCCGAATATCAGGGCGCATATAAGGTGACGCAGGGCCTGCTCGACATGTTCGGGCCGCGCCGGGTGATCGACACGCCAATCACCGAATATGGTTTTGCGGGGCTTGGTGCCGGGGCGGCGATGGGTGGTCTACGCCCGGTTATCGAATTCATGACATTCAACTTCGCCTTGCAAGCGATTGATCATATTATCAATTCTGCGGCCAAGACCAATTATATGTCGGGCGGGCAGATGCGCTGCCCGATTGTTTTTCGCGGCCCCAATGGTGCGGCGAGCCGGGTCGGCGCGCAGCACAGCCAGAATTTCGGGCCATGGTATGCCAGTGTCCCCGGCCTGATTGTCATCGCGCCATATGATGCGGCGGATGCCAAGGGGTTGATGAAGGCGGCGATCCGTTCTGAAGACCCTGTCGTCTTCCTTGAAAATGAACTTATGTATGGCCGCAGTTTCGATGTGCCGGCGCTCGATGATCATGTCCTGCCGATTGGCAAGGCGCTGGTCCGCCGGACGGGCAGCGACCTCACCATTGTTTCCTATTCCATCGGGGTTGGCATCGCGCTCGATGCAGCCGAGAAATTAGCCGTGGACGGCATTTCAGCCGAAGTCATCGACCTGCGCACGCTGCGCCCGCTCGATACCGCAACGGTCATCGCCAGCCTGCGCAAAACCAATCGGCTGATGATTGTCGAAGAAGGCTGGCCGGTCTGCTCCATCGCCAGCGAATTGGCGATGGTGGCGATGGAACAGGCGTTCGACGACCTCGACGCGCCAGTATTGCGCGTGTGTGATGAGGATGTGCCGTTACCCTATGCCGCCAACCTCGAACGTGCGGCGCTTATCGACGCGGACAAGGTTGTGGCCAAAGCGCGCATGCTCTGTAACCGTTGAGCGATTACAACAGGCCCCAACCATTACCTAAATTTATAATGTGCGAGCGATCACTGCGTTTTTTGCGCTGTGTTCCGCCCGACGGACAGGTTGCAACCGTCGCGCTGGGGTTGGGATTGAAAATCTGCGAGGTGTCGCGCGCATCGCGCACCGCAAACGCCGCCTCATAGTCAATATCAATCGGCGCATTATACAGGCTGGCGAGCACAGCTGGCTGGTAGCGATAGGTGATTTCTACGAACATGATCGGGTTGCTCTCACCCGCCTTCACTTCTTTGCCGTCTTCGCCCATGCCGGCAAAACCGGTGCCGGTCGCGCCAGTGCCTTGTGGGCCATAAGCCGACGACATATTCATATTGCCATAGCAACGCTGCCAGTGGATCCACTGCCCGCCATCATCATTCAGCTCGAGGCTGGACAATATTACCCGCCCATTGGCCAGCAAATTCATGGTGCCGCTTTCGATCTGCGCGCCGCGAAACACGTCGTTCACATCGACTTCGCGCACTTGCGGGTTGGCAAGCCCACTGTCCGATGCGATGCGCGACGCATTGTCGGCAACCGACAGCGCGATATTGGAGATGCGGGTGTGCGCCAGCATCAGGCTGGATATTTCGAGCCCACCAAAGCTGAGCAACAGCAAGGTCGGCAATGTCACCGCCATTTCAATCATCGCAAGCGCGCGGGTGTCACGCCGCAGGTGGCGCGCGCGGCGTCGCAGGGCGATTTTTGCACGGCGCAGGGAATTATTCTGGATCATGAGCAGCGCACCACGGTTGAACTGGTCTGGTTGGAATAGGGCTGGTTGCGCACAGAGGATGCAACCACGATCGACTTGTTTGCGTCCTGGCCCAGCATTTTCCACAGCGGGAACAGGCGCGGGAAGGTGAAGGTTGCCTGATAGACGACAACATCGCTCGCCCCGCCCGACCCGCCGCTGCCCCGGTCGGCATCCCAACTGCTGTTGCCGTTCGCATCCTCATAACATTCGCCGGGGTTGCGCACGCCATTGCCATTGGAATCGGTGAAATTTTCGGGCCGACCGACCGAATTATAGTCGGTGTAGCTGGTGCGAGTGAAGGCGAGTGTGCCGTACCGCGCAACCACGCCCATGCGGTCACGGACGCGCTGGTCAACCGCGCTGGTGTCGGCGACATTGGATTCGAGCGTCGAGTCACGCGCCGCTTGTGCCACGACACCGGCGAGCGTTTGCTTGGCATACATTTGCATGCCAAGGTCGAACGTGCCCATGACCAGCATCAGAAATGTCGGCATAATCAGCGCAAATTCTATGGCATAGCTGCCATTTTCATCGGCGCGCAGGCGATGGAGATGTTTCAACATATTGCTTACTCCGACAGCCTGAGGCGGGTGATTTGCGACGCAATTGCCTGAAATTGCTGGCGCAATTGGCTGGAATTATTGGCCTGAAATGCGCGGTCGCCGCTGGCGCAGGCGCGCATATTATTGTTGAGCGTTTCGCCAAAGCTGACCACCCAGACCGTGATATTGCGCGATTTTGCCGCATCACAAGCCGCCAGAAAGCGCCTGTTGTGCCGCGCGGTCAATTCACTGGTAGAGGTGGATCCAACCCGACCATCTAGATATTCTTCCCCCTGAAAGCCAAAAATGCCGGGGTTGGGGGCCATCTGACCGTCGGTCATGAAGATGATGTGACGGCTGATTGCCATACCATTGGTTGCCGTCGCATTTTCGGACGCAAAAAGCCCGGTGGGGGATGCCAAGCGCGCGCCCCAGACCATGCCGACATCATGATATGTGCCGCCCGTTGCCACCAGATTATTGACATAGGTTTGCAGCGTCGAACGATTGGCAGACGTCATCGCGGTCAATTTCATCACCGGTGATGGACAGGCTGACCAGCCGCTCGACACATTGCCGCTGCTGCCATAGCTGGCGATGTCGGTCGTCGTATCCATCGTCGCGGGCGACGATGACTGGCTGCTCGACGGCGATGATGTGCGCGGAAAGGCAAAATCACGGATCGACGCATGCCAGCGCGTTTCTTCACTGTTCGGCACCAGATCAATGTCGAGGTCATAGGTGTCGGACGGCGGGCTGACCGCATCGTCAAAGGCGTTGGTTTCGCGTTCAATGATGCAGCCGTTCCAGCTCGCCGTTACATTGGCGCCATTGCTGCCGAGCGGATCGGTGATCGTGCCGCCGGCCGATTTATATGCCGAAACGTCAAAGGTGCGCAGCATATGGTGATAGGTGAGTTGCTCGGTAATGCTGCTCGTCACCCGTTCGCGGCGCACACCGGTCGAATGCTGCTCGCGGCAGCGACTGCTGCTCCAGCGATAGCGATATCTGGTCGCATTATAATTGGTATCGACCGTGGTTGTCGTGGTGCGCGGGTTGGTGCCGCTGGTGCTGGTGCTGGTCGTCGGGCCGGAAACGATCGATCCGTTGACATATTCGGGGTTGCGCACAGTTGCCGGGCAAGAGCTGCTGTTCTTGCCAGAGATGGTGACACCCGTGTTCGACCAGCTGGAAAAGCCGGAAATATTGCTCCAACTCGTCGTCGGGCCATCGCTGTCGATGGTTTCCCAGGTTGCGGTGCGCGAATGTTCGCTGGTCGTGTCCGACACCCAATCGGGGTTGGCATTGATGAGCGCCGCGCCGACGTTGACGTTGCTGGAATAAGGGACAACGCCAAAGCGCAATATGCTGGTTCCGGACTGTGCCGCCGTCACCGTGTCGAAAAAATTCATCACTTCGGTGCGCAGCGCGGTGATTTTATTGACGCTGTCGCCCGAATTGGTTTCGAGCATCGACCCCGTGGTGTCGAGCACGAACATGATGTCGGCATTCGACACTTCCAAACGCGCGGTGCAATTGACGGTGATGCCGATCTGCTCCTTGCCGAACATGCGCATCATCAGGGTGTTGACGGTAGCGGTTGCGGTCGCCGTCACTTCGGATGCGCCGCGCTGTTCGCTGTCGAAATCAACCCCGGTGCTGCTGTACAGATCATCGGGGAAGTTGAATTCGAACATATTGTTCGCGGCGGTTTTTGCATCATTGCTGTATGTGCCGTCGGCCATCGCGCGCCGACCGGCGAGCACGCCAGCATCGCACGCCTGTTGCAGCCGCGTCTTGGCCATATAGGCTTGGCCCAGGTCAACGCCCGCACCAATCACCGCAAAAATGGGCATGAGCAGGCCAGCCGTCAAATACATGACGTTGCCGCTTTGGTTGCGGTGCAGTTGCCGTATGAAGCGTCCGGCCTTAGGCATAAATCTATCCCCTGAAGGTGGGTTGCCACACGG
>CAUJJQ010000113.1 GCA_963205285.1 Pseudomonadota bacterium
CTGCCCATCAATTACGGCAAATTGCCCATCACCGTCATGTACCGACAAATCCAGCCCATATTCGCCGGCGGGCAGGCTCGCGGGCAGGTGCATGGCAACATCGACCGCGTCCCCCGCCGCAACCGGCACCGGCGCTGCGCCGCGCATCTGGCTGTTGACGTGCGACAATAGCACCCCCTCAATCGTGCGGATGTTGATGCCATAAACTGGGTTGGCAAAGGCGCGGTCAAAACGCACTTGAAAGCAGATGCCTCTCCCCGCGTCCGTCATGATCAAGGGCGCATCGACCGGCCCGGCCGTCCACGTCAATTGCGCGCCGCCGGTGCCGATGCGGCGCGACGTTTGCGCGGCCTT
This sequence comes from Pseudomonadota bacterium, assembly GCA_963205285.1. Lineage (GTDB taxonomy): Bacteria > Pseudomonadota > Alphaproteobacteria > Sphingomonadales > Sphingomonadaceae > Sphingopyxis. The sequence goes on from CAUJJQ010000113.1 coordinate 355, forward strand.
GCCGCCCGCACCGAACAATAGCTGCGCATATTGGTGGATGACCGATTTTGGCGTGTCATCGGCAATGATCCGCCCTTGGTCGATCAATATCGCCCGGTCGGTCAATTGCGGCAAAATGTCGAGCCGGTGCGTCACAATCAGCAAAGTGCCGCCCAGTCGCCGAAAATCTTCGATCCAGCGATATGATTTTTGTTGAAAAGCGCTGTCGCCAACCGCCAAAGCTTCATCGACCAGCAAAATATCAGGCGCGCCTGCAATCGCCGCAGCAAAGCCCAGCCGCATCACCATGCCGGTCGAATATTGGCGCAAAGGCTGGTCAAAAGCATCGCCAATATCCGCAAATTCGGCAATTTCGGCGACCAATGCCGCCCTGTCCGCGTGCGACGGGTGGCTAATACGGACATGAAATTCGGCATTTTCGCGCCCCGTCCAGCCGGGGTGAAAGCCAAAACCCAGATCGACAATCGTGCCCACCCGCCCGTCGACCTGCACCGTGCCGCTGGTCGGGTTGGTTCCACCGGCAATCAAGTTGAACAGCGTCGATTTGCCCGACCCATTTGACCCCACAATCGCCAGCGATTCACCGGCGTGGATGGCAAGGTCAATATCGGCGAGCGCCCAGATTATTTCGGACTCATGGTTCAAGCGCAACATATGGCGCAGGCGCTGGCTGATATTTTGGTGGCGGCGAAATCGTTTCGAAACCCCGCTGAGCGTGATGACATGGCGTGATGCTGGCGCTGGCATAGCCCTGTCCATGTCGCCAAATTTCCCCTTGCGCGGCGTCGGTTCCTGCCGCACCGACATGCCATGCCGCAACCGCCATCGCTTGCCAATCGGATATTGGGGGGGGACCATCTCTCGCTCATCCCCTATCTGGCGCGTGCGGGGCTGCGGCGGCGCTATGCTGATTCACTTTTGGGGCCATTTCTGGCGATAGCGCAGCCGAGCCTGATCATCCTTGTGTACAGCGCCATATTTTCGCACGTCACCAGTTTTCGCCATGGTGGTGCCTATGCGCCGATGCTGATTGCGGGGATTTTGCCGTGGTTTGCGCTATCGGACGGGCTAACCAACATGGCTGGCTCGCTCACCGGCCATGTCGCGCTCATCAAACGCGCACCGCTCCCCGCCATCCTCTGGCCCTTGTCATCGCTGGCAGAGGGGGTGGTGAAACAAATCTGCCTGCTGGCCATCGCGGCCATTGCGCTGGCCTTTATGGGCTATCTGCCGACCAGCCATTGGTGGAGCCTGCCCTATCTCCTACTCGCCAGCGCTGCGCTGATATTGCCGCTCGGCCTCATCCTCGCGCTCGGCAATATCGTGCTGCGCGATACGTCTTTCCTGCTGCCCGGCGCGCTGCAAATCTGGTTTTGGTTGACCCCGATTGTCTGGCCCGTCGGGCTGCTCTCCCCGCAATGGGCAACATGGGTCAATGCCAATCCGCTCAGCCATTTGGTTGCGCTGGGGCGCCATATGCTGCTCGGCGCACCATTTCCTGTCGATGGTTTGGCGATTTTCTGGGCAGAAATCGGGCTACTCACCCTCCTCACCCTTGGCCTGTGGCGATTTTTTGAAGCCGAATTGCGCGATTATCTGTGATGCAAAATGGGGGTGAAATGACGCAAATTGCGGTGGAGGCGGACTTGTTTTTCAGCGGGATGGTGCCGATTGATGGGCTAATCCGCCGCACCATCGGCGCCATCGCCCCGCCGCTGCCGAGCGTCGACGGCATGGATCCCGCCAAGCGTCCCGGCATGACAGCCGCCAAAACCGGCATTGTTTGGCAGATGTGCGCCGCATCCTTTACCCGCACGACGGCGGGGCAATATTTACAAATGGATATTTTCAGCCCCGCCAGGGGGCGATTGCACATCAACCATTCGGGCGCGACCATCGACAGCGCCGATGTGGCAGCGGGGTGGAGCTTTTGCGGGTTGGATGCTGGCGGCGTCGCAGTGGGTGATGATTTCACGCTGATATATGTGGCGGACGGCCAATCCGACGAAAATGCTCCCATCCAGATCGCGCGGATGCGTTTTGCCGATGATTGGGGGTTGGCGCTGCGCCGCCAATTGGCCTGCACCATGCCCTTTGCGATGATGGGGATCGGGATTGATTTTGACGCTTACCCCTGTTGCGCGCGCCAATGGCTGCGCGGCAACCCGCGCGCGGGCAACAGCCGCACCGACGATATTGCCGAGCTATGGAATGCGCCTGCAGACCGCGACATGCGCGCCGAGTTCCTGAACGGCAATTATACCGCCCATTGCCGGGAGGATATTTGCCCGGTGCTGCGTACCGGCACGCCGATGGCACAGGCTGGCCCCGCCGCGGTCCACGCAATCAACGAAGGGCAAACGCATGTGCCCGGCGGGCCGCAATGGCTGAACCATG
>CAUJJQ010000114.1 GCA_963205285.1 Pseudomonadota bacterium
GATCCTGGTCCTGCGACGGCTTTCCCTCAGGATTCCGGGGGTAATTGTCGCGGTTGTAGCGACGTCAGCCATTGCATTTACATGGGCATGGCCGGTCGAGGATATCGCATCGCGATTTGGTACTTTGCCAGCCGGATTGCCCATGCCGCAATTCCCCGCGGTGACGCTTGCCAAGCTCAGCGAGTTATTCCCCAGCGCACTCATCATTGCCTTTCTGGCCGCCATAGAATCGCTACTATCCGCCATCGTTTCGGACAGGATGGTGGGCGGCAGCCATCGCCCCAATGCCGAACTATTGGCCCAGGGCGCTGCAAACTTCGTGTCGCCGCTATTTGGCGGGCTGCCTGCAACCGGCGCGATTGCACGCACCGCGACCAATGTGCGCGCGGGTGGGCGAACCCCTGTTGCAGGCATGGTGGGTGCGCTGACAATCATCGTCGCTACATGGACCTTGGGCTCGTTGATCGGCCAATTGGCCATGCCGGCGCTTGCGGGCCTGCTGATCTATACCGCCTGGTCGATGAGTGAACCAAACCGCTGGCGGGAGCGGTTGCAGATGCGCCGAGCGGATTTTTGGCTGCTCCTGCTCACCGCCGCCCTCACTATTTTGACCAGCCTGACGGTGGCGATAGCGCTGGGCACCGTAGTCGGCTTGAGCCAGCGGCTGCTCAGGCGTGGTGTGGAAGCTGCGGACTGGCACGAAGTGGACAGGTAAATTAAATCACATATAGCGGGGTGCCACCCCCATATTTTGGGCGGCATTGCAGTTTCTGCGCTGGCATTGGCGGTGCCCGCACATGCCGAACCCGGGCGGGATTCCTGCTCCGATCGTCCGGGGCTTGGCACCCCTGCCTGCAAAATCGACGATGGCCGGATCGCGACCGAACTGGGTTTGGCGGATTAGGCGTGTGATGGCGATGCGGCCGGACACAGCGACACCTTCACCGCTGAGGATGTCTTGCTGCGCTATGGCACAGCCCAAAATCTCGAAATCCAATTGGGTTGGAGCCTTTATGGCCATTTCCGGGAAAACGGCCCCTCCAGGGCGTGTGTCCAACCCGAAAAATGGCGCGCCCGGAACGATTCGAACGTCCGACCCTCAGATTCGTAGTCTGATGCTCTATCCAGCTGAGCTACGGGCGCGCATTGGAGCCGCGCTATTAGGGGGGCAAAGCCCGCCACGCAAGCCCCATTTGCCGCTCAATGCGGATATTTTATCCGCCCGCGCCCAGACGCTGGCAGCGCGCCTGTTTACGGATGGAGTCAATCGCTGGAGCCTCCGCCGGATCGGCCAGCAGCACGCGCTGCAGGACAATTGCCCGGGCGCTTGGCAGGCGCACCACATCGGCCCCAGCGGGCACATTTTGGCCCGCAAGCGCCAATATGACCCGCATCCGCTGCCCGGCCATTTGCTCATCATTGCGAACAAATGCGACATCGGTATGCGCGTCAAACACACTGATCGAGCTGTAATGGCCGGGGATGGGCACCGCTGTCACCTCCACCGGTCCACCGGTCAAATCAACCGCGCAGGAGGAATAGAGGAGGTCGGGACTGGGCCGAACCACCGGCTGATATTCGGCGCGCGTGGGCGGCGCATGCAGAAATGCATTCCAACCGCCGCGCGTCGCCATTTTGCTGATCGCGCGCGACATGATGAAATCCGCGCTCCAGTGCATCACCGCATAATGGCCCGCCGCTGCGGCAAGAATGAAGATGGCGAGGGGAAAAAGCCAGCGTTTCATTGGCCGCACTCCAACCGGGTGATGGTCGGCAACTGCACCTGCCGCGGGTCGGCGAGCAATTGGCCGCTGGGGCGATAGGCGCGCAGTGTTATGTCAAACGCCCCGCCCGTTGCGGTCGGTATCGTCACATCATCAGCCGGTGTCGGCGCAATGTGCACCTGCCAGCGCCCATCCGCCCCCGTCGCGGCGCGCAGGCTGCCGATCGAATGGCGATGCCATCGATTGGGGATCAAATAACCGTCAGGATTATAAAGGGTGATCGACCACCACCGCGCGCTGAGCGGCGCGCCGTCGATGCGATAATGGCAGCGCCCGTCGAGCGGGCGTCCGGCGCTATCATTCTTGGCGGTGAAATATAGCGCTTCGGCGCGCGGCAGCGCCAGCAGACCATAGAGCGCGATGACCGAGCGCGTAGTGTCATCCGCCGCTGTGCTGCCCGCCAACCGACTATAAAGCCATGGGCCTATCGGTGTATCCCCAAAGCCGCCGCTGCGGATATGCCAGACGCCTGCCCCGCCGCCGATCAACAGTCCAGCAAGGACAATGGTCAGAAATTTGAACAATTTACGCACCGCCGCCCTCCACCTATTGGCATATATAGTGCCGCATTGTGGCAATGGGCGCAAGAGCGCGTGCTAGTTTGTCCTTAATGCTGCCTGCGCCGCCGCCAACCGCGCAATCGGCACGCGATAGGGGGAGGCGGAGACATAATCGAGCCCGACTCCCTCACAAAAATCGATGCTCGCCGGATCACCGCCATGTTCGCCGCAAATGCCGAGTTTTATGTCGCCGCGCGTCGCCCGCCCGCGGGTTGCGGCAAGGTCGATTAACTGCCCAACCCCTGCGGTATCGAGCGTGACGAACGGGTCGGCCGGCAAAATCCCCTTATCGACATATTGGGTCAGAAAACGCGCTGCATCATCGCGACTGACACCCAGCGTCGTCTGCGTCAAATCATTGGTGCCGAAGGAGAAAAATTGCGCAGTTTCGGCAATCTCACCCGCCATCAATGCCGCGCGCGGCAATTCTATCATCGTCCCCACCTGATAGGTGATTGTCTGCCCGCGTTCGGCAAATACCGCTGCCGCCGTCGTATCGACCAGCGTTTTCAGCACATCGAGTTCGCGCTTGGTGGCAATGAGCGGGATCATCACTTCGGGGATCGGCGGCGTGCCACCCTCCCCCGCCACATCGATTGCCGCCTCAAAAATGGCGCGCGCCTGCATCGCATATATTTCAGGGTAGGTTATGCCCAGGCGACAGCCGCGATGCCCCAGCATCGGGTTGAATTCATGCAGCTCCGCTGCCCGCCGTTTCAGCCGCGCAACATCGACCCCGACCGCCGCTGCAACATCGGCAAAATCTGCTTCGCGTTGCGGCAAAAATTCATGGAGCGGCGGGTCGAGCAGGCGAATGGTGACCGGCAATCCCACCATGACGCGGAAAATTTCGGCAAAGTCACCGCGCTGTTCGGGCAAAAGCCTTGCGAGCGCCGCCTCCCGCCCCGCCTTATCCTCCGCCAAAATCATCGCGCGCACATCACGGATCCGCGCCGCATCAAAGAACATATGTTCGGTGCGGCACAGGCCAATCCCCTCGGCCCCGAACTGGCGCGCGGTGCGGCAATCGGCGGGGGTTTCGGCATTGGTGCGCACGGCCATCCGCCGCACACCGTCCGCCCATGCCATCAATGTCCCGAAATCGCCGACCAATTCGGCTTCGATGGTGGGGATGATGCCCAGCATCACTTCACCGCTTGCCCCGTCGAGTGTGATTTTATCGCCTTCGTTCAAGGTCACATCGCCAATGCGCATCGTGCGCGCGGCCATGTCGATGGCAATGACCCCCGCACCGCACACGCACGGGCGTCCCATGCCGCGCGCAACAACGGCGGCATGGCTGGTCATCCCGCCGCGCACCGTCAAAATGCCGCGCGCCGCGTGCATGCCGTGAATATCCTCCGGACTGGTTTCGACGCGCACCAGAATCACGCCTTCGTTGGCCCGCAGCGCCGCAGTATCAGCATCAAAAACAATGCTGCCCGACGCCGCGCCGGGACTGGCGGGGAGCGCGCGGGTCAGCACTTGCCGTGCCGCCTTTGGGTCGAGCGTCGGGTGCAATAGTTGATCGAGCGATGCTGCATCGACGCGCGCCACTGCCTCTTCTTTGCTGATCAACCCTTCGGCCACCATATCGACCGCGATTTTGAGCGCCGCTTTGGCCGTGCGCTTGCCCGAACGGGTCTGCAGCATCCATAATCTACCGCGCTCAACGGTAAATTCGATGTCCTGCATGTCGCGATAATGCCCCTCCAACCGGTCGAACACGCGCGCCAATTCGCTATAGGCATCGCCCATCGCCTCTTCCATCGACAATGGCTTGGCATTGGCTGCTTCGCGCGCCGCGCGGGTCAGATAATGGGGGGTGCGCAGCCCCGCGACGACATCTTCACCCTGCGCGTTGACCAGATATTCGCCATAATATTGGCGCGCGCCGGTTGCGGGGTCGCGAGTAAAGGCAACGCCAGTCGCCGAGCTATCGCCCATATTGCCGAACACCATCGCCTGCACACTGACTGCTGTGCCCCATTCGGCCGGAATGGCGTTGATCCGCCGGTAAACCCGCGCACGTTCGCTTTCCCAACTGTCGAACACCGCGCCGATGGCGCCCCATAATTGTTCGTGGACGTCCTGGGGAAAGGGGCGGCCGAGCGCGTCGGCGACAA
>CAUJJQ010000115.1 GCA_963205285.1 Pseudomonadota bacterium
ACCTTGTCGGGCCGTTTGCGCGCGCGTTTGAAAATAATGTCCTGCATGACGACATTTTTGGTGCGGGTGATGGCATAGGCCATTTTGTCGGGCAGGATGCGGCGCAGGAAATTGGCAATGCCATCCTTTGCCGGGCGCGTCGCATACCATGTGGGCGTGCGTTGCAGCATGGTGACATGGGCAGCCCCGCCTGCGACCAAGGACGGGACGATGGTAACCGCGGTTGCACCCGAACCGATGACGACGACCCGCTTACCACTATAATCGAGGGTCTTGGGCCAGAATTGCGGATGGATTATCTGCCCGGTAAAATCCGCCTTGCCGGCAATGGGCGCCTCATAGGGGCTGTCATAATCATAATAGCCCGAACCAAGGTAGAGCCAGCGCGCGCGAAGGGTGGATGATTGGCCATCAGCCCCTGCCATCGACAAATGCCAGCAGCCATCGGCTGCATGCCAATCCGCAGCAAGCACCTTGGCGCCAAAGCGGATATTCCGCCGTATTCCGCGCTCATCGACGATACGGTTCAGATAATCGAGGATGGATGGTCCGTCGGCGATCGATTTTTCATGCCGCCATGGTTCAAAAACAAACCCCAGCGTGTGCATATCGCTGTCCGAACGGATACCGGGATATTGGAACAAATCCCATGTTCCGCCCAGATTTTCGCGCCGTTCGATGATCGCATATTTTTTGCCCGGACATTTGGCGATGAGGTGCGCGGCCATGCCGATCCCCGAAATCCCCGCGCCGATGATGGCGATGTCCAAAATATCCGGCAAAATATCTGGTGCAGTTTCAGTCGCAACGACGCTGTTCATCCAAGCCCCCTCCGGCCAATCCTCACCCCTATTTTTGACCCATTTCAACGGGCAAGGGAGAGATATTGGCACGGATGATGCCGCGCCGGGTTGTCAATTGCAACCTTTTGCCAAAGGTTGAAACCTATGCTTGGGTTGCAAGCGCATGATGATGTTTGCGCAAAATATCGGCCAGCAGCTCAAATTCGCTGCTGCGCGGGCTGTTGCGCCGCCAGATTAGTGCAATCTGCCGCCCATCGCTTTGCGTCGCGATGCTGTGCGCGTGGATGCGTGTGCCATTGAGCAGCCCGGCATCCAGTGCCATTTGCGGTACCATGGTAACACCGATGCCATTGTCCACCATCTGCACCAATGTGTGGAGCGATGTGCCGAGCATCTGCGCTGCGCCGCGCAAATCGGGGCGGTTGCAGACGGCGAGCGCATGGTCTTTCAGGCAATGCCCATCCTCCAGCAACAAAAGCTGGCTGGCATCAATCGCTTCGGGGGCGACAATTTCGGGCAGATTGCCGTCCAGCGCTTGGGGCACGGCGAGCAATATGGGGTCGTCGAACAAAATCGCGCTTTCAACATCGCCACAGGCAAAAGGCAGCGCCAATAAAACGCAATCGACCTGCCCTTGGTGCAGGCTGTCGCACGCTGCCTGACTGGTTTCTTCGCGCAGATAGAGCTTGAGGTCGGGCCGCTCACGGCGCAGGCGCGGCAAAAGCGTGGGCAGCAAAAAGGGCGCGATGGTGGGAATAACGCTCATCCGCAGCGCACCGACCAAGGGAGTCCCAGCGGCGGCGGCGAGTTCGGTCAGCGCCTCCGCCTCCCGCAAGATGCGGTGCGCGCGTTCGACAATCGCTTCGCCCAGCGGGGTAAAGCGCACGACGCGGCGGGTGCGTTCGACCAGCATGATGCCGAGCAGGCTTTCCAATTCGCGGATACCCGCCGACAACGTCGATTGGGTGACAAAGCTTGCCTCCGCCGCGCGGCCAAAATGGCCGTGGGCGTGCAGCGCCACCAGATATTGCAATTGTTTGAAGGTCGGCAGATAGGCCTGCATAAAATGGCTCTTTCAATCAATATCCCCTTATTGATTGAAAAATGCTTTCAGTCCATGCTTGTTATGGCGCATAGCCACCCCAATACTGCATAATGCAGGGGGCGCGGTTCGCGGGGGCATGATCTGCCCGCCGAACCATCGACAAAAGGGGGCAAACCCGTGATCGATAATTTTCTCTCCTACCTCTCCTCCATCAAAGCGCGCGACCCCGCGCCGCGTTCGCTGTGGGAAATCATGCTTTATCCCGGTGTCTGGGCGCTGGGGCTGCACCGTATCGCGCACTGGTTATATGAAGCGGATTTGTTTTTCCTCGCCCGCGCGGTCAACCATTTTGCGCGTAGCTTCACCCTTATCGACATTCACCCCGGCGCGAAAATCGGGCGAAATCTGTTCATCGACCATGGCTTTGTTGTCATCGGCGAAACATCGGTGATCGGCAATAATGTCACCATTTATCAGGGCGCGACGCTGGGCGGCACCAACCCCACCAATGGCGAGGGGGGTAAAAGGCACCCGACGATTGGTGATGGTGTCATCATCTCGCTCGGCGCGGCGATTTTGGGGCCGGTGCTGGTCGGTGAAGGCGCGCGCATCGGGGCCAATGCGGTGGTGAATAAGGATGTGCCAGCAGGTGCAACGATGGTCGGCATCCCCGCCAAACCGACATTGGTGGAAGTAAAGCCGGAGACGCAGGACTTCATCCCCTATGGCACGCCTTGCTGTGACCAATTTGACCCCAACAGCCAGAAACTCGAACTGTTGCAATGCCAGCTTGTTGATATGCAAAAACGCATCGCCGCGCTGATGGTGGACCGCGACAATGTGCGCGGCGCATTGGACAGCGATGATGACGCACCGCCGCCGCTGCGCCGTGTCCGTGCGCGCAAGGTGACTTAGGGGCCGCGCACACGAATGGGCATCGTCACCCCCTTTCCCACATCCGCCCATCAGCATCAGGTGGGGTTTGACCGGCGGGAATTGGGCGCAATACTCGACCTATATGGCCGGATGGTCGCGGCAGGGCATTGGCGCGATTATGCGATGGATTTTACCCGCGATGCGGCGATTTTTTCGGCCTTTCGCCGCACTGCCGAACGCCCTGAAATCCGCATCATGAAATGTCCTGACCTAAGGCTGCGTCAGGGCATGTGGGCCTTGGTGGGGGAGGGCGGGCAGACGCTGAAACGTGGGCAGTTGCTCGCCAATATCTTGGCGCCGGTTGAACGGCGACTCATCAAAGCGGTATGAAATGGGGCGGAGCATCTAACTCCGCGCGGCTTCTCATCCGAAACGGTCGTTTCGGATGGCACGGCACCAGCCCGCTCCCCCACCCGGCCTCCCATAAGATACGATTCCGTGGGAGGTCGGGCGGGGGAGCGGGCCGGAGCAGCACCGAAATTCGCACGTCAGCGAATTTCGAAAAAGGTTCAGGCGCTGTGGGCGATCAGATGTGCGTCCGGCACCATCGTGCGCAGCCGCTCTGGCGTGAAGGATAGCACCATGCGCCGTGCCGGTTGCCAGAATGCAGATAGCAGCAGCAGCGCCGAACCAATCACCAATGCCGTCAGCGCAAATTGCAGCTCAACCGCGCCGAACGTGCGGAACAGCTCGGTCATCGCATAAAGGACATAGGCAAGCGCCGACACTAACATCGCCCGCCGGTCAATCGCCAGCGCGATAAAGGCAAAGCCGGTGTAGAGCGCCAGAACGCCTATCGCGGCGGCAATCCCAATCGTCGCATCGCCATTGATGCCGAGCAGGGTGAACAGCGGATGCGCAATCATCGGTGCGGCAATTAAATGCAGCCAGAATGCGACATCGCTGCGCCGCGTTTCGCGGGTCGTATCGCTGCGGTCCCAATGCATGGCGACCGCAAAGATGCCAAGCCCGCCGACCAGAACCAGCGACAACATCGCCTTGGGAGGCAGATTTTCGGGGCCGACTGCGGCTGCAATCAGCGCGATTGCGGTGGCGACCAGCGCAGCGGCACCTGCCGCCAGCGTTATTGGCACCATGAAACGCCGCCAATGGGCATAGGCGGCAGCGGCGGTGGTGATGGCAATACCGGCCGCAATGACAGCCTCTATCCGGTGATTGGGATTGGTACCGAACCAGGTTTCGCCATATTGGACCATGACGCCGATCAGGCTGGCCGCGACCCCGCCGACAAAGGCGAGCAACAGGCCGATGGACGGCAGCGCCATGCGCCGCACACGGGTGAAATATTCGGCCAGTCCCCATGCGGCAACCGCGACCAGCGCACCTGCCAGCGGCAGCCAGATGCTGTGGCCGATCCACGCCAGCGAGCCGAGCAGAATGGCGGCGGCGATGGTGACAAAAATATCATTAAAACCGGTGAGCAGGCGGACATGTTCCTCATCCGCGCCGTGGGTGGATTGTTGCCGCGCCACATGGCGGCGCAGCGCGTCCGCGGCATCGGCGCTTAACACACCGGCAGCGACCGCATTGGTCAGATCTTGTTCGCTATACATGGTCTACCCCTATTTTCCCCCGTGCCATGGGGTGGGGCGTAGCACAGGTGTATTATATATGCAATACGCTAAATCGGCCTTGCAACGTCAGCCTTGCAGCAACCGCATGACGAGGCCTGATTGCTCGGCCCCTGTTTGCGGCACGCTTTCGCCCGCACGGTCGGTTATTTCGGCATAAAGCGCCGCGACCCCTTCGGGTGTGCGTTCGTCATCGGGCAGTTTGACCCCATGGGTCATGGTGACATTGGCCCCATGGACAATGCCGCCGCCCGCGCCCAGCGTGACGTTGGTCGGCGCATCGTCGCTCACCAAAAACAGGCCGGCGGGCGCAACTAATTCGGGGGAAAACAGGGCAAAGGCGGCTTCGGGGAAAATATCCTCCGTCATGCGGGTGGCGGCAATCGGCGCGATATTATTGACGCGGATATTATTCTTTGCCCCCTCTATCGCCAGCGTTTTGGTTAGGCCGACCAGCCCCAATTTGGCCGCGCCATAATTGGCTTGTCCGAAATTGCCATAAAGGCCGGTTGAACTGCTGGTCATCAATATGCGGCCATAATTTTGTTCGCGCATCACATCCCACACCGCCTTGGTGGCAAAGGCAGAGCCGATCAGATGCACTTTGACCACCAGTTCAAAATCTGACGGATCCATTTTGGTAAAGCTTTTGTCGCGCAAAATCCCCGCATTGTTGATGAGGATGTCGACCCGGCCCCATTTGGCCATGGCGTCGGCGACCATCTGCGCCATCGCATCATATTCGGTGACGCTGCCGCCATTGGCGATGGCTTCGCCGCCCAATGCCTCTATTTCCGCGACAACCTGTGCCGCAGCATCCGAATGGCCGGTGCCATCGCGCGATCCACCCAGATCATTGACCACGACCTTTGCGCCGCGCCGCGCGAGTTCGAGCGCATAGGCACGGCCAATGCCGCCACCTGCACCGGTGACGATGGCAACACGATTGTCAAAGCGGATGGTCATGGCTTGTTTCCCTTTACGTCAACGACATGCCGCTTGCCATAAGCGCTAGGTTCCATCGCGCAAGCGCAATCGGCGCAATTTGCCCTGAATCAATTAGCCGGTGACAGATGGCGACTAGGCGATTACGGGCGCGCGCAACGCCTTTCCAAACTCCATCTGCGTGCCGTCTGAAAGGATTATCATGCGCTGCCCAGCCATCCTTATCTCCCTGTTGGCGTCGAGCGCGTTTCTGGGTCAGGCAACAGCGGCGGCGGCGCAGGCGCTGAATGCCGAGGAGGCCGCGGCGTTGCGCGCCGAGGTGGAGGCATTGCGCGGGCAGGTGAACCAGCTTTCGGCCCGACTCGATGCGCTGTCCGTGCCGCCGCCGGTTGTGACACCGGCTCCGGCACCCGCCAGCCCCAACCCATCGCCGCCCAACAATGTGGCATGGCGCGGCGCGCCCGAAATTGGGGGCGCCGATGGCTGGAGTTTCAAGCCGCGCGGGCGGATGCAGATCGACGTTGGCGGGGTGAATGTCCCCACCGCCGCCGACAATGCGGGGCTTGGCTTTGCGAGTGAGGTGCGGCGCGTACAATTGGGCGCAGACGGCACGATGCCGGGTGGCTTTTCCTATCGGGTGGAGGCGGATTTTGCCGATAATGATGTCGCGGTGCTCGATGCCTATTTGCGCTATCGGCGCGGGAATTGGCAGGTGACGGCGGGCCATCAGAAATATTTCGCGGGGCTGGATGAAATGACCAGCGACATTTTCACCAGTTTCACCGAACGCGCTGCCTTTACCCAGGCATTTGGTTTTGAACGGCGGTTGGGGCTGGCGGCGGAATATGCGCACGGGCCGATTTTGGTGCAGGCGGGGCTGTTCTCGGACGATATCAGCGCGCTGGCCAACGCGGCCAATAATGGCTGGAGCGTCGATGGGCGCATCGTTTACGCGCCGCAGATGGGTGATACGCAATTGCATTTTGGGCTGTCGGCCCATGCGCGCGATTTTAACGACGGCAGTGCGCTCGCCCGTTACCGCGCCCGCCCCTTTACCCATGTGACCGATGTGCGGCTGGTTGATACCGGTAATTTCACCGCCAGTGGCGAGAGGAATTGGGGCGCGGAATTCGCGCTCATCCATGGGAGGTTCCACTTTGCGGCGGAGGGCGCGTGGATGCAGGCGCGTCGCCCGCTTG
>CAUJJQ010000116.1 GCA_963205285.1 Pseudomonadota bacterium
ACGTCACATGCTTTGCCCTGCGCTTGTGCCAGATAGCCTGCACGTTCGGGGATATGGCTATTACCAGCGGCAAAGCGCAGGATCGCCGCTGGGCCGTAACGCACAGCCAATCTATCGAGCAGCGGGCCGACATCGCCATCCAGTTGCCGGGTTGGGGCAAGGCTGCGCTGCACAATATCCAGCGTTTCTGCGTGGGTAACGCAAAGACTTATGCTGTCATAACCAAAACCGGGATCGAGCGGGTCGGCAAGGCTATCGATACGTTCCCGGACCAAGCGCATCACCAGCGACTTGTCGCGTGTCGGGGTGCCAGTTTCGACCATGAGGCGCGCAACATAGCCATCGCTGCGCGATAGGCTGATGGCAAAGGCGCGGCCGCCCCGTCCGGCTTGCACCAATTGCGCCGCCACCTCGCCAATCAGCCATTCGATCGCGTCGAGCACATCGTCATGCCGACCGATAGGTTCTGGACAACGCAGCTCCGCGCGTATCGCTACGGGCGGCATATGTGGCACAATATGCGGGTCTTCTCGCCCCATCAGCCGGTCGACCCGGCGTACCAACTGTGCACCAAAGCGCGCGGCAAGCGGTGCGGCAGGCAAGTCCGCCAGTTCGCCAATGGAGCGAAAACCGGCACGACGCAGTGCGGTTTGGCAGGTTGCATCCACTTCCAGCGCATCAAGGCAAAGCGCACGCACATCACCACCGTTCCTGCCCTCGCCGTCCCCACCATAACGGGCGAGGGCACGCGCCGCGTCGGGCGTATCGGCAAAGCGTAACCGGACATTGTGGCCCCGTTCGCGGAAATCAGCGATGATCTTTTTCCCCATCGCCTGTTCGCCGCCATGTAAATGCGCGCAACCACTAATATCGAGCAGGATGGCGCGTGGGGGACAGGGCATCACGCTGGGCGTATAGGCAATGCAATGGCGGACCATTTTTTTCAGTAGCGCCGCATCCCCATCTGGATCATGCGTAAGGCTGATCAGTTCGGGCACAAGCCCGCGCGCATCGGCCAGCGCCATCCCGTAAGCAAGGCCCAGTTGTGCCGCCTGCGGGGAAAGCGCGGCAAGGCGCATCGCCCCGCGCTGTTTTTCCACCAAGACAAAGGGATATTCAGGCCGCGCTTGCCCGCCGCATATCGCCCGTTCCGCCTGCAGCCATGGCAGGTCGATGGCGAGGTAGCGGCGGGACTGTGGCGGCGCTGTTCCCAAGGCGGAACGAAGCGCTGTCACCATCCCACTCCATGACAAGGCTGGTGCCGTCGCGTCCACCACGCTGGCGCAGCAACTCAACCTCAAAAGCGGGTGCGCCCGGCACATGCGCCTCACACGCGCGTGATGGCGCAGAGGCGATTTGCCAGCGGCTATGTGCAGCGCTGGGGACAGGACTGGCCGCCAAACGCGCGCTGAGCACCATGGTTTCCTTTTCCGCGGCGGCAAGCGCGAAACGTCGGGTGGCGGTGAGGTTTAGTTGCGGCTGGCGGCCCGCCAATTCCACCACCACCACTGCCACCGCCGCATCACGCGCGGCATCCAACGCCGCGCGCAACACCGCCTTGGCATCGGGCAGGGTCAACAAGGTCAATTTGCGCGTATCGATACCGATTCCAGCTAGGCCGGGGCCATAAGGATTACCGTCATTGCGTGCGACTTGCACTTCCCGCGCCCAGATTAACGCCCGACCATCGCGACGCTGACAAAGCTGGCCGATCAACAAGGCAAAGCTGATTGCAGCAACATTATCCTGCCTGCTGCGCGCATAAAATTCATGCAGGCCGTCGGTGCGCAAGCCACCGTTCAATTCCCTGTCCGCCACGTCACACCCGAGCGAAATGCGCGACACATCCGCAAGGCAAGCTGCCTTACCGCCGTAACATGGTTCTCTCAGGGGCGAATCATATGGCATATGTTCGCATTATGTTCTTTTCCTCTCTCAAGTCGAGAGGAAAAGAATCAGAGCATGCGCTCTAAAGCTTGCTTTCCACGCAGCCCAAACCGCTCAATAAAGTCCCGGCACTTCGCGCTGCGCTGGGGTTGGCGCGTCGGGCATCAGCATGATATTTTCCGCTGCTGCACCCGCCGACGGGCGCAGCGATGTCTGTCCCTGCCCGCCCGCGCTGCTGATCGCGCTACAGCTTTGTCCGTTCAAAAAGCCAATTGCTTGCGCCAAAGAGGCTTCCCGCACGTCACCCAGCGGCAGGTTGACATCGTCCGCCGCGCGGCAGGTCATAGGGAAACTTCCCGCAAGTCCGGTGAAATAGGCAGTATTATTGTTCGCATTGCCCGTTGCAAAGGCAATGACGCGCAACCGGTCATCGCATTGGCTGCGGTCAAGTGCGATCTGTCCGACCGGCTTACCATATGTATTGCCGCCGATCAGTGCGCTGTTGCTGCCCAAAAAGGGAATCATGCCGTTCATCACCAATTCGCTCGCCGATGCAGTGGAAGCGGTGCCGATGAAGGCGATTTTGACCGGGGAGACGGATTGCGGCCCCGGCTGAAAGCGATGCACCTCATCATTGCTCGCTTTTTCGGGGCGAAAGCGGGTTTGCGAAAAAATATCGGCTGTGCTGCGATTGCCGCCCAGCAGATCGCCGAACAAATTGGCCGTCGCCACCAACCCGCCGCCGTTATAGCGCAGGTCGATGACAAATTCGCTGATCCCCTGCGCCCGGAAGCTCTGAAAGCTCGAACGCAATTGCGCATCGGCGGTTGAAATGAAGGTGCGCAGATTGAGGTAACCGATACGCCTGCCCCCGCCCAAATCAATGACCCGCGCGCCATAACGGCTGGAAACCGGCGTCAGCGTGAAATCCGCCTTGGTAATCGTCAGCGTTCGGTTGCCACCCGCGCCGGTCAATTGCAGCGTACGGCCGGTACCAACCGTGCTTGGCCCCAGCGCGTTGGTGATGCCCTGCGACCCTTCGGCGGCAAAAATATCCGCAACGCTGCGCAACGTCGATGGGCTGGTGCCAATCGCCAGCACCTCATCCCCCCGGTCAATCCCGGCGGCAAGCGCGGGTGCCCCCTCAAAAGCCTCTGCGATGAACAGCCGCCGTGCCGCGCTGTCGGTTGCCAGTCGGACACCGAATCCGGCGCTCGACCCACTGTTGAAAAAGGCATTTTCCTGCGCGATGGAGGTCAAATAGGTAAAGAAACGGTCGCGTCCCTGCGACCGTGCCGTTGCCGTCAGACTGTCGAGGAAATCATCCACCGTTGAGAAAGCGGCGGGGTTGGGGCTGGCGGGCAGGGTTTCGGGGAAAAGATACCATTCGCGCATATTGGCGAGCACCCAATCCTGCCGTTCACGCAGCGAACAGCCCGCAGTTGGCGTCGGCGTGGGCGGCGGTACCACCACGCTGCCACCGCCCGATCCACTACCGCCACCACAGCCCGAAAGGCTGAGTGCCGCGATGAGTGACCAACCCCATGTCTGCCGCGTGCGATTTGGCTTACGCATAAACACTCCCTCTGCCCCGGTGCCGCATTGAAACCAATATGGGGGTTAAGGTCAATGGGGCGATTTTGCGACCAAATGAGCAATGAAGGCGTTGACGTTTACGTAAACTGGCGACAGCTTGCCCCCGAAGCATCAACATGGTGCGGGAGGAGGATGGGATGAACGCTGCAGACGATTGCCGTCCCACGCATGACCGCATGCCGGTGATTGTCGGCGTCGGCCAGTTGATGCGCCAGTGGGTGGCCGACGATGGCACGGATGTATCCGCTGCGCCGTCCCCGCAGGGCTTGCGCGCCGCCGCCGCGCGGATCGCTTTGGCGGACAGCGGGGCGGGCGATGCGCTCGGCCACGCTATCGATCAGATCATCGTCATCCGCACCATGGCCGATTCCATCCCCGGTCTGCCGCAGATTTTTGGGCGCGCTGAAAATCCACCCGGCGCGCTCTGCGATGCGCTGGGTATCGCGCTCGATCCGGACAATCTGATTTACGGCCATGTCGGCGGCGATCAGCCACAGATATTGGTAAGCGAAGCCGCCTCAGCGATCTGGGCTGGAGAAAAACAGGCCGTGCTGATCGCCGGAGCGGAGGCAACAGGCGCGATGAAGGTCGCGCAAAAGGCAGGCCTGAACCTTGGTTGGCAGCAGGCAGCATCGGGCGATTTCACCGACCGTGGCTATGGCGACCCGCTGCTTTCGCGCTATGCGCGCACCAACGGGCTTGGCGCGCCGACGACGACCTATCCCGCCTTTGAACAGGCGCTGGCGCATCGCTGGGGGCATGATAGCGCGCAACATCGCGCCGCGATGAGCGCGCTGTGGGCCGGATTTTCACAGGTTGCCGCGCACCACCCCCAAACGCAATTTCCCGATGCCCGCGATGCAGATTTCCTAAGCCAGCCGAGCGCGGAAAATTTCCCTATCGCCGAACCCTATTTGAAATGGAACGTGGCGCAGGATGCCGTCAACCAGGGTGCCGCGCTGGTGATGGTGTCGAGCGCACTGGCCGACCGCCTCCAAATCCCGGAGACCAAGCGCATTTACCTCCACGGCGCGGCAGCGGCCAAGGATGTTTGCCCGACCGCGCGCGCCGACCTGTCGCAAAGCGTGCCGACAATATGGGCACTCACTCAAGCGCTCGATGCCGCAAAGATAGTGGATGCACGCACCATCGAATATATCGACCTCTATAGCTGTTTTCCCGTCGCGGTGTTCCTTGCAGCAGAGGCGCTGGGTGTCGATTGGCGCACACAGGCGCAGCGGTTGACGTTGACCGGCGGGCTACCCTTTTTCGGCGGGGCGGGCAATGGCTATAGCCTGCACGCCATTGCAACGCTGGTTGATCGCCTGCGCGGCGGCGCGCGCGGCACATATGGCCTTATCCTCGCCAATGGGGGCTTTTTGTCCAAGGAAGCGGCGGGAATATATGCCGCGCACCCGCCCGCCGAATGGCAAGCCGCGCGCCACATGTCCTCGGCATATCTGCCCGAGGGGCCGGGGCTGTTGGCCGAAGATTGCACCGGCCAGATTGAAAGCTGGTCGGTCGGCTACCGACGCGGCGAAGCGGCCGATGGCTATGCCTTTGTCCGCACCGCATCAGGCGCGCGCGCGCTTGCCAAATGTCGGGCAGGCGATGCGCCGATATTTGCCGCGCGGGCGGCGCGGGCCAAGGGCGCGCTGATCGGCACGGCGCAAAATATCCGCCATATTGACGGGATCAACCATCTGGAATTTTCGGTATGAGCGGTTTTCCGCGCCAAGCGGCGCTTAACGAATGGCGCGCGGGCTGGTTGTCGGTGGTTGCGGCTGGCGCGATTATCGGCAGCGGCCCTGCCTTTTACTTCTTTGTCTCCAGCCTGTTTATCGAACCCATCCAACACGCCTTTGGCTGGAGCCGCAGCGAAATGGCGACCATCGCCGCGCTCCCCCTATTTGGTGCATTATCGGCACCGTTTTTCGGCGCGGCTATTGACCGTTACGGCATGCGCCCCGTCGCCATTTCCTGCATGATCATTGTCACCATTGCCTATGTCGGACTGGCGCTGACCAGCGGTGCCTTGCCCCAAGTGATTGCCCTGATGCTGCTACTGGGCATAGCGGTGCCAGGCACCACCGGCCTTGCGCTGTCGCGTGCAGTGGTCAGCTGGTTTGATAGATCGCGCGGGCTGGCGCTGGGCATGATGACGGCGGTGGTGACTTTGGCCAGCGCGGCACTCGCCCCCGGCATGGGCTGGCTGATCGCCGAACAGGGCTTTCGCACCGGCTATGCGGCGATGGCCTTGCTGATGGCGGGTATTGGCATCCCCCTTACCCTCTTTGCCTTGCGCGAACGCAGCGAGCCGCTTGTCCCAGACCCTGAGCCAGAGGTCGGGGATGATGGCCGGGGGCACCTCAGCGAACTTGTGAAAATGCCTGCATTCTGGCTGTTAATGGCCGGGCTGACGCTCACCAACATAACCACCGGCGGGGTGGTGACGCAGTTGGCGCCGATTGTCGGCGGGCATGGCGTGGCCGCGGCGGATGCGGGTTTCATCCTCTCACTCTTTGCGCTGGCAACCTTTGCGGGGCGCATCATCATCGGCTTTTGTTTTGACCGTTTCGCCGCCGCGCGGGTGATTGCGCTCGCGCTCCTCCTCGCGGCATTGGGGGCGGCGAGTCTGGCGCGCGGCGCGCCCGCTGGCATGCTCTATGTCGGGGTGATGGCGGTGGCGCTGGTGCAGGGGGCTGAGGCGGACATCAACAGCTATTTCGTCTCGCGCCTGTTTGCCTTTCGGCTTTATGGTCGCGCCTATGGGCTGGTGCAGGCGGTTTCGATGCTCGGCACTGCCATCGGGCTGATCGGCTTTGGCTATATTTACGATGGCTTTGGCAATTATGACGCCGCCATCGCGCTATCAGGCCTGCTGCTGACGATTGCGGCGGGCATATTCCTTGTCCTTCACCGATATATGCGCCGCCCTGTCGCTGACTAAGCGGAAACAGCGTTGCTTTGGCCGATAAGCTTACGGATCTTCGCCCGGACTTCTTGCGGAGTGTCGCCGCTTACCACCTCAACATAGCCGATGCCCGCGCGGCGCAGCGCCTCCCGCTTAACTGCATGTGCGCATCGTCACCTGATTGGCAGGGTTATAGCCAAAGCCCGTCGTCATATCCCCCGATGTGCCACCCAGATCATGGCTGTAGGATGTCACACGACCCTCTGTATCATAGGCTATCGTCGTTGCACCCACCCCGCCGCGTGCAGACGCGGTCATCTCCCCACGGTTGTTAAACGCATAAGCGGCGAGCAGGTTCGCGCCATTCTCCCGAACCTCAATAATCCGCCCCACATCATCGGGCACATAGGTGAAGTAATTACCATCCGGGTGCGTCACCCGCGTGCGCACACCATCACGGTTCCATTGATAGCCAAGCGTGCGGGCAACACCCCCCATCGTCAATGTCGTCGATGTTAAACGGCCCGCCCGGTCATACACATTGCTCGTCCCCTCACTCCCCACCGCAGAGTCAAAACGAGTGGCGGTTTGCAGGCCGCGATTGTCATAACGATAATATATATCGCGCGTCGCACTGGCGGGCAGCGCCACACTCGCCGCCGCGCAGCCCGCCCCCGTGCTCGCCCCGTCGGGGATGATGGTGGCGGTTAAGCGTTCGAGCGCATCATAATTATTGGTGATTACCCGGCAATCGCGGCGGCGCACGCTCGTCTGATTGCCCGATTGGTCATAGCCATATTCTTCAAAATCGCTCGTGCTCGCCACACCGGCGGTAATCGGTGACGGGAAATACCACCGGCGCAAACGCTGATGCCCCAATTAACTGCATATGGTA
>CAUJJQ010000117.1 GCA_963205285.1 Pseudomonadota bacterium
GATATTTCCGATATATTATTTACCAGCGGCACCACCGGCAGTCCCAAGGGCGTCCTTATGTCCTATGCCTGCGTCCTGCCGCAATGCATGGTGTGGATCGGCAATACCGGCCTGTATGCCGGCGAACGCTATCTGATCGCCAACCCATTTTTTCACAGTTTCGGGATGAAAGTGGGCTGGGTTGCGTGTCTGTTGTCCGGCGCGGTCATGGTGCCGATGCCGCAATTTGAGGTGGACGCAGCGATCACGCTTATCGAGCGGGAACAGATTGGCTTCCTCCCTGGCCCGCCGACAATTTTCCAGATGCTGCTCGATGCAAAGGCGAGCCGCGATTTCGACACAAGTTCCCTGCGCGGCGGCACGACCGGTGCGGCGACCGTGCCACCGATACTCATCGAACGCATCCGCAAGGAATTGGGGATGGCGGATATCATCACAGCTTATGGCATGACCGAATGCGTCAACATAACATCCTGCCGCCCCGGCGACCCGGCGCAGCTCATCGCAGAAACCTGCGGCGCGGCGATTCCCGGCAATGAAGTGCGCATCGCGGGCGCGGATGGTAGCGAATTGCCGCGCGGCGAGCCGGGTGAAATATGGGTGCGCGGTATCGGCGTGATGCGAGGCTACCTCGACGATCCGGCTGCCACTGCCGAGGCCATCGACGCGGACGGCTGGCTCCACACCGGTGATATCGGAACGATCGATGCGGCAGGCTATGTCCGGATCACCGACCGGATGAAGGACATGTATATTTCCGGCGGCTTTAATGTTTACCCCGCCGAAGTCGAAAAACTGCTGAGCCAGCACCCCGCCATTTCGATGGTTGCCATCGTCGGCACGGCGGATGAACGCAGGGGTGAGGTGGGGCACGCCTTTGTCGTGCTGCGTCCCGGTGCGCATATCGATGTAAGCGAATTGCGCGACTGGGCGCGCGCCAATATGGCCAATTACAAGGTGCCATACCGGTTCAGCTTTGTTGCCGACCTGCCGCGCAATGCATCGGGCAAAATCCTCAAAACCGAATTGCGGTAGCCAGTTCAGAGCTTGTTTCGATTAGATTGAATCGAAACAAGCTCTAATTATCTTTGTTCGCCGTGATTTCCGAGCCGTGAAATGGTCCATTTCACTCGAAATCACTCTAGCCGACCATATCGCGCCAGACGATCGGCACATCGCTACCCGATAACTCGATAATCCGGCGCAACACACGCTTGGTTTCGGCGAGCTCGCCGGGTGTAAAATCCTCGGTCAAATCAGCTTCAAACGCCTTGCCATAGGCCAGCGTTTCAACAACCAATGCGCGCCCTGCATCGGCCAGCGCATAGGCAGCGCCGTCGTGTGCAACGAACTGCCGCGCAACCAAATCCTCCAGCATCCTGCTATCGGGCGCATGGCCGGTATGCGCCAAACGTGCAACGATGTCGGCACCCGTCAGCGGCGATTCCATCGCCAAAATCGAAAGCGTCAGATACTCGCCCATCGCCACGCCATGTTCGGCAAGGTGCGCACGCGTCGCGCGCGAGGTTTGGAAATGCGCGCGGGAGATGAGGTAGAACAGGAAATTATCTGAAAAATCGCCATTCTCCCCCACCACATCGCGCGCAGTGTCCGCCACAGGACGGGCGCGTCGTTCGACATAGCGCCCGCCATGGAACAACAGCGGCGCAACGTCGCACACTTCATGCCGCAAAACTTCGCCAACCATGATGATATGGTCGCCGCCTTCATATTGGTAACGGGTGCGACATTCGAATAGGGCCGCATGTTCGTCAAGCACTGGCGAGCCAATTTGCCCGGCGCGCCAGCCGACCCCTGCAAATTTGTCCTGCCCCGAACGGGCGAAGCGGTTGGACAAATCCTCCTGACTGGCGGCAAGGACGTGAACGGCGAAATGCCCGCTGATGCAAAATGCATCGCGCGACAGGCTGTTTTTGGCCAGCGACCAGAGCACTAACGGCGGGTCGAGGCTGACCGAATTAAAGCTGCTGGCGGTAACGCCCACCGGGTTGCCCGCGCCATCAACCGTGGTGGCAATGGTGACTCCGGTCGCAAAAGCTCCCAAAGCGTTGCGAAAGGCGCGCCGTTCCTCATCAGCTATGCTCATAGGCCGAACCGCCCCATCCACATCCTCCAAACATGATGCCGCCGTTGCGGCTGGCGAATGGCTTAGCAGATGCAGCAAAATTTGCACCCAAAAAGGGCCGCACAGCGCCATTATCTTGCGATTTTGGCGAACCGTGCGGCCATCCTTCCTTGGGGGGAATTGGGCAGCTAACGCGCGGGCTGGCTCCGCAAATAGGTGATAATCGCCGCGCGCTCTTGCGGGTTGGCAACGGTAAAGAACATCCGGCTGCCGCGCACCATACGCTGCGGCCCCTGCAACCATTGGTCGAGCGCTTGCTGCGTCCAGATGATGTTCGATGCACGCAGCGCCGGGGAGTAATTATAGCCCGGAACGCTCGCCGCACGCCGTCCGACAACCCCGCGATGCAGCGGGCCGGTGCGGTTGGTGTCGATGGTGTGGCACGAGCCACAGCGCATGCGATAGAGCGCGGCCCCATCGGGTACGGCGGCGCTTTGCGCGCTGACGCCTGCGCCCGGCATCAACGCCAATGCGCTGATGCCGAACATGGTGGCAGCGAGTGAAAATATGGCCGAACGCACAGCGATCACCGGTCGATGATGTCGCGGTGCATCGGGGCAAGCGCCGCGATCAACCGGTTTTGCGCCTGAAAGGGCACGTCCATGGCATTCAGCGTGCGCTGCAATTCCTCAACCAGCGCGAAAAACGCGCCTTCGTTGACGTTCATCCCTCGATGCACTTCGGCCATCGAACGGCCCGAATAGGTGCACGGCCCGTTCATGATGACGCAAAATTGTTCGACCAAACGGGCTTTGACAACGGTGCGGTCGCTATTTTCAAAAAAGGGCCGGGTACGCGGGTTGGCCATCCAACGTTCCATCACATCATCCATGATGCGCACCAACCCTTCACGACCACCAAAGCTTTCGAACAGATTTTGATCGTCGGTAACAACCGGCACGGTCGGCGCGCGCACCACAACGGAAGGATCCGAAACCGTGGGTTCACTCGCGGCAGCGGCAGTGTTGGCGATGGGCAGCGCGGCCAACATCAGGCCAAAACGCAAAGCAATTTTACGCATGATAATTCCTTTCAATTTTGGGGGACTAAAAACCAACCTGGAGGGACAGGTACGCACCGCTTTGCCGCCGCAAGGCAATTTGGCCCAAGCGGACATAGGCGAGCGTTAGCGAGACGTTGCGCGACGGTGCAAAGGCGACAAAGGCGTCCCAATAATTTTCTTCACGGAAAGTCGTGCCGCCCAATGCGCCTTCCAGCCGGTTGGACTTGGTGCGAAACTCGCTGCCAATCGCAAACTGGCGGGTCACCAGATAGGCAACCGAACCTTCAAATTGCGGACGATAATTATCATCCGCCCCGCCAAGGCCGCCAAAGCCCAAAATGCCATATTGGTTGGCGCGGGTGAAACGCACCGTCGCATTGAGCAACAAATTGACCGGCAGGATGATCTTGGTCGCGGCGATGTAAAAGTCAAAATCCTTGCGATCGAGGCCGAGTGCACCGCCAACCACGGTCGCATCATCGTTGATTTTATACTGCACGCCGACCGCGATTTGCGGCAACAAACTATCTTGTTCGAGCACGGCATCACCGATCAGCCGCACCTTTGCGCCGATGATCGTCTGGCTGATCGTATACCGATTGCCGAGCGCCAA
>CAUJJQ010000118.1 GCA_963205285.1 Pseudomonadota bacterium
TTCGGGCTTGATCGCAATTTCTTCTACCATGCGCGTAGCAACGCCAAGGTTCAGTTCCTTGAGCTTGTCGCACAGCGCCTCACCATCGATCAGATCGATTGGTGGTGCCCCGTCGCGCGTCGCTTCGCGGCGGGCGTCCGGCGAAAAAGTGCCCGTCGTGATGATTAGGCCCTTATCCGTCCGCCCCATCATCGCCCCGCGAAAATCGCGCACAGCGCCCGACCCAACCGATCCCTGATACCGTTTGCATTGAAAGAGAACGTGGAACGACATCAGGCTAAGCTGCATAATTCCAGTGCCGTCGATGCCGCCGTCTCCGGAACGTCCTGTTACTTCGACTTTGACGAATCCCGCCTCACGCAACAGCCGCTGTGCTAGTCGTTCAAAGGCGGACGGATCCATGGCTTTCAGAACTGCCAACAACCTGTCGCGCCAATCCTGCTCACCCTCGTCTGGCCCCACCGCACCATCCGTGACTGGATCACTACCCTTTTTCCGTTTCCGTCCGCCATTTTGGACTTTGGCAGCAGCGGAAATCGCCGATTTGAGCGTGGATTCCGGGAGTTGTATGGCCGCTCGACCTTCATCGGTGATGAGCCACAGGCCTCTGCCGCCGGATGACAAATAGCCGGCCCGCTTCAAATAGCTGCGTGCCCATGACAAGCGATCCGGAATAACGGCGCCGGCACCACTCTCATACCACACATCAAGCGCTTCTGGTGGCAATCCGATTTGGTCAATGACAGCATCATTTATCTCGTTGAGCGATGCCGAGCCACCAATCGATTCCAACGCAACAAGCGTGGGTCGCATCAGCTCGTGATATTTGGGGAGTTGGGTGATTTTCATCAGGCCCGCGCTTCCTCTACCCCCGCGCTATTATGGCGTAGTGCGCTCAGCACCGTTTCGACGATGTGCGGCGCGTTGAGCCGTGCCGCATCATATTGTTTGTCGGGTGCGTCCTGATCCTGAAACAAGTCGGGCAGGCGCATGGTGCGCAATTTCAACCCGCCATCAATCAACCCCAAATCGCTGGCCAGCGTCAGCACGTGCGCGCCCATGCCGCCGACGCTGCCTTCCTCTATCGTCACGCAAACTTCGTGGGTGGTGAGCAGGCGGCGGATCAATGCTTCATCGAGCGGCTTGGCAAAGCGCAGGTCAGCAACGCTGGTCGATAGCCCGCGCGCCTCCAGTTCATCGGCGGCCTTTTGCGCCTCTGCCAAACGGGTGCCGAGCGACAATATCGCAATCTTCTTACCCTCCCGCACCATGCGGCCCTTGCCGATTTCCAGCCGTTCAGGCGTGGCGGGCAGGGCGATGCCGATGCCGCCACCGCGCGGATAGCGAAAGGCGATGGGGCCGCTGTCATGGCAGGCAGCGGTATAGGTCATATGCACCAGCTCGGCCTCATCCGCCGGGGCCATGACGACAAAATTGGGCAGTGCGCAGAGGTAAGCGAGGTCAAAGCTGCCAGCATGGGTCGCACCATCGGCCCCCACCAGCCCCGCGCGGTCCATCGCAAAACGCACGGGCAGATTCTGGATCGCCACATCATGCACCACCTGGTCATAGGCGCGCTGCAGAAATGTCGAATAAATGGCGCAGAACGGGCGCATCCCCTGCGCGGCGAGGCCAGCTGCAAAGGTCACGGCATGTTGTTCGGCAATGCCAACGTCGAATGTGCGCGTCGGGTGACGCTTGGCAAAACGGTCCACCCCCGTGCCAGATGGCATGGCAGCGGTGATGGCGACTATTTTATCATCGCTGTCGGCGAGGTCGGCGAGCGCATCGCCAAAGATATTTTGATAGGCAGGTGGCCCAGCCGGTCCCTTTACCTGTTCGCCGGTGATGACGTTGAATTTCTGCACGCCATGATATTTGTCGGCGCTGTTTTCCGCCGGAACATAGCCCTTGCCCTTTTTGGTGACGACATGGACGAGGCACGGTCCCTGTGTCGCGTCGCGGACATTTTCGAGCACGGGGATTAGGTGGTCGAGGTTGTGGCCATCAATTGGCCCGACATAATAAAAGCCCAATTCCTCAAACAATGTGCCGCCCATCGCCATACCACGGGCAAATTCGTCGGTCTTGCGCGCCGCAATGTGAAGCGGTTCGGGCAGACGGCGTGAAATACGCTTGGCAACTTCGCGCAAGGATAAAAATGGGCGCGAGGAGACGAGCCGCGCCAGATAGGCCGAAAGTCCGCCCACCGGCGGGGCAATCGACATGTCATTATCGTTCAATATGACCACCAGCCGGTTTCCGGCGGCGGCGGCATTATTCATCGCTTCATAGGCCATGCCCGCCGACATCGACCCATCGCCGATTACCGCAATCCCCTTACCCGGATTGCCCGACAATTGATTGGCGATGGCAAAACCCAGCGCGGCGGAGATGGAGGTGGAACTGTGCGCTGCACCAAAGGGATCGTAAATGGATTCGCTGCGCTTGGTAAATCCCGACAAACCGCCGCCTTGGCGCAGCGTGCGGATGCGGTCGCGCCGCCCGGTCAAAATCTTGTGCGGATAACATTGGTGGCCAACGTCCCAGACCAATTTATCATCGGGGGTGTTGAAAACATAATGGATGGCGGTGGTCAGTTCGACCACGCCCAGCCCGCTGCCCAAATGGCCACCGGTGGTGCCGACCGCCGCGATAACCTCTGTCCGTAATTCGTCGGCCAATTGGCGCAATTGTTCGGGCGCGATTTTGCGCAAATCGGCTGGGACATCGATGCTATCGAGCAGGGGTGTGTGGGGCCGTTCGGGATTATTCTGGGCGGTCATGCTGGCTGATTTACCCTTTGCAATCCAGCCTGTCGAACCAAAAAATGGGGGCCAAAAAATGGGGTCGGCAAGGGCGCTAACCCCGACCGACCCCCTTTTGGTTTACGGCCTAAAGCTCAATATTCCCAGATCGTCACCGTGACCTGGTTCCATACATTGCCCAGATTGTTGAGTTTCAAACGATATGGGATGCAACTGCCGCGCGCATTGACCGACAGGTTGAAATTGGCACGGTCATTCAGCGCCAGATCCTGTGCAACGACGCGGTTATTATTGTCGTAGATGGTGTAATCGACATCGGTGTCGCCATCGCCGGCAATTTCGATACGCGCGCTGGTGCGGCAGAGGTTGAGGTCAACCCAAAATTCACGGTTTGCCTCCACCCGATAGGTGCCGACGCTCGGCGCATCGCCATTGGTGTTATTGTCGCCAACGCGCACCTGCACGCCATTCCAGACATTGCCATAATTATGCATTTTCAGGCGATAGACGATGCAGCGTCCGCCGCTGACCGGTGGGTTCAATGTCGCCACCGAATTATCGTCCATATCGACGTCGGAAAAAACCTGATTATTGCGATCATCATAAATCCAATAATCGACGTCGGTGTCACCATCGCCGCGCATGTCGATGACCACCGGGTTGTTACAGAGGTTGAGGTCGACCCAATAATCGCTCTGCGCCTCCACCCGATAGGTGTTGACCGGTCGATAATCTGCCGCTTCGGCGATGCCCGGCACAGCGGCCACGCCGATGCACGCGGCTGCCCGGCCCAAAGCCTTGGTGGCGGGGAAATTCAGAAACTGGAACATATTTGCCTCCCTGTTGCGTCAAATAAATTTATGGCAGCCAATCTGAACGCCAGCTTACCAACAAAAACAAAGATTTATCAGCGACCGTTAACAGGCATTATATGTGAATCTGCCGGATTTTCCGTGTCAGATATTGGACAAATCAGTCACAATCAGCGCAGGTTCCGCGTACTTCAATCACCGGTTGGGCGGGGGCAAACCCCGTCTGGCTCGCCAAATTGCGAACATTTTGCGCAATCTTGTCATCATCGACATGCGTTGCCTGACCGCAGCTATCGCAGATCAGGAAAATACAGTCATGGACGCAGCCCGGATGGCTGTTGGCGATGAAGGCATTGGCCGATTCAATCCGTCGCACCAGATTATTGGCAACGAACAGGTCGAGGATGCGGTAAACACTGTTGGGTGCGACGCGCTTTCCGCGCGCTTGGGATACTTTGTCGGCAACATCATAGGCCGAAACCGGCCTTTCCTCTGCCGCGACGACGGCAAAAATGGCGGCGCGCATGTCCGTCCATTGTTCCCCCGCAGCTTCGAGCGCGGCCCGCGCGCTGTCGTGCAAAGCGACGCCATGTTGGTGGTGATGGTGGATTGCGGACATGGTGTTAAACTAGGCATTTGAGCGGCGCGCATCAAGCGTAAAGCGGCCTAGGCAATAGGGATGGAGACGGCGATCCGCGATTCAGCCCGGACGTTGAGGTCATGCCCCAATGCCAGCACCATCAGCCCGATCAGATTGGCGGCCATTTCGACATCGCCATGCGGCAGGCTGAGCGTGCCCGCCATGATTCCAAGGCCAAAGCAGCCGGTGGCAAATGGCATCATATATCCATGGCGCATCACGCCATAGCCAAGCGCAAAAAAGCCCAGCGCGATGGCGACGACCAAGCCAAATTCATGGATGGCGGGGTTTAAAAACACCCCGGCAAAGCTCGCCAAAGCGGTCACGACGATGGCGGTGGTGATGCAGTGGGCGGCGCACAGCGCGGCAACCCCGATCCCCAGATGGTCGGCCCAGCGCGTGCGAAACCAAATTCGCCAAGGCTGCTGAGAACGCACCATATTTGCCATATATTCCTTTTATCATGCACCCCCAATTGGGATCGCAAGCTAAACCAGTCATGGCAAATGGCCGCCGCGAATCAGCGCCGGGCAACTTGCCATAATGTGCATAGTGCCACAGACCAGTTAAGGTTACAACATATCATCAACGCGACGCGTAACGAATTTGGGCGTGAAATCGCGCTTGCCTATGCGCGTCCATGCGCGAATAGAGCGGCATGACCAATCCAACCCTCCCCACATCGGCTGCCCAAGGCAGGGCGCGGCCCGACCTCATCCTCTATTGGTTATTGGCCTGCGCCGCGCTGGTGGTGGCGATGGTTTTGGTTGGCGGCATCACCCGCCTGACCGAATCGGGTTTGTCGATTACCCAATGGAACCCGGTGAGCGGTGCTATCCCGCCGCTCAACCACGCCGATTGGCTGCGTGAATTTGCACTCTATCAGCAAACGACGGAATTTCAGACGGTCAACCGTTCGATGGACCTGAACGCATTTAAGGCGATATTTTTCTGGGAGTTTTTTCACCGCTTGCTGGCGCGGGGGATTGGTGTCGTCTTTGGCCTGCCTTTGCTCTTTTTCGCATGGCGGCGGATGATCCCTGTTGGCTATGGACGCCGGCTCTTGCTCATTTTGGCGCTCGGCGGCCTGCAGGGCGCGGTCGGCTGGTGGATGGTTGTTTCTGGCCTCATTGGGCGCACCGATGTGTCGCATTTTCGGCTGGCGACCCACCTTGGTCTGGCGCTGTTGATATTGGCGGCGATTGTCTGGACGGCGCGCGACATGGTGACGTTGCGGCGCGGTGCGGTGGCGCGCGCACGATTGCGTCCGGTGGCGGCGTTGGTCCTCGGCGTCCTTGCCATCCAGATTATCTGGGGCGCCTTTACAGCGGGACTGAACGCCGGTTTTGCCTTTGACACATGGCCTTTGATGGGTGGGGAGATTTTCCCAGCGAACACACCCATCGCGCATGGCATTTTGGATGCGACGGTCAACAATCCGGTGGTTGTGCAGTTTTTGCACCGTTGGTGGGCGTGGGTGGCGGCGAGCGGGCTTTGTTGGCTCGCCTTTCATGTGCGCCAATCAGCACCCGTTGCCGCGCGGGTGTTGGCAGCGCTGGTGGCAGTGCAAATCATGCTCGGTATTTCGACATTATTGACCGGCGTTGAAATAACTGTTGCGGTTGCGCATCAGGGTTGTGCGGCCTTGCTTGTCGCCCTTTGCACATGGTGCGCGCACGCATATGGCGCGGCGGCTCGGCACGCTGCATGACGCCAGCATGGGGGGCTTGGCCGACGGCGCTGGTCACATCGCTGGTGCTGGCCGGGGTCGGGCAGGCGGATCAACCAGCCAATCGGGCAACGGACGCACACCATATTGCGCTGGCCCCGCCGCTTAACCGGGATTTGCGGATCGACATTCGTGATGAACGGCGCTTGGTATCGGGGGCGCTCGCGACCTTTGCCTCCCAATATCAGATGCGTTTTGTTGCCGAAGGCGATGGCTGGCACGTTACCATCCAGTTGGTCGCAGTCGATTGTGTGGGGGACGGCGCGCTGTGCGTCGCCTACCGGGGTGCCATGCAGCCGATGCTGCGGATGCCGCGTAGACTCTATCTCAGCCGCGCGCTGATGATAGGGGGTGATTTGACTGCACCGCCCGCCGCTGGAACAGACGGGTCAGGCAATATTGCCACTGTCGTCGCGGCAATCGATGCGGCAGACCCCGGCGAATTGGGCAGCGCGGAGTTGCGAGAGGCGCTCACCTATGCCGATATGCGCTTCAGGTCC
>CAUJJQ010000119.1 GCA_963205285.1 Pseudomonadota bacterium
ACCGGAATCAAGCCCCACCCGTTCGTGCCCTGCGAAGTCGAGCCACGGGCACTATGGATTTTCGCCGATCAACGACGGGGGGAGACGGGGCGCGGCCCCTCTGGCACCAAATTTACCGGCCGGTCGCTGTCGGAGGGGATATAGGCCGGGTTCCAGCGTTCGAGCCAGCCTGCCGCCCCCTCCAGCCATTCGGTCTGGACGTCATCATAGTCGAGGTTGTGGGTGTTTTGCGCCTGTTCGATATAGGCGTAATCGCGCCCCTCCACCTTGCCGCTGCCGCGCAGATTGGCGACCAAAGTGCGCGCCTGCGCCACCGGCACGCGTTGGTCGCGCACGCCATGGACGATCAAAATCGGTGCCCAGCGCCCGTCGGTATTGCGCGCGGGCGACACGGCGGACAATTCGCTCGCCCCGCGCGATAGGTAGTTGGAACCGAAATTGCCCAGATAATTCACGTCATAGGCGCGCATCATCGGCAGGTCATAAACCCCTGCGCCCGCGATGGTGCAGCGATATTTGTCGGGGTCACGCTGTGCCGCGCGGGCAGAGGCATAGCCGCCATAGGACCAGCCCATCATGCACACGCGGTTTGCATCAATAAGCCCCTGACCCGCCAGATGGGTGATGACATCATTAAGGTCATCCTGCATCCGGAGGCCAAATCCATTGTCGCGCCCCATTTGCTGGAACGCTTTGCCATATCCGCCCGATCCGCGATAATTGGGCTGCACCACGACATAGCCTAATTCGGCAATCGCCTGTGCCCAGCCGTCAAAGCCCTGATTATCGCGCACGCCAAAGGGACCGCCGTGAGTCAATATAACCAGCGGCAGGCCGCGCGTCTGTTGCCGGTGGCGCGGCATGGTCATGATCGCCTCTATCGATACGCCGTCCGATGCGGTGTAGCGAAAGGCGCTGACCGGGTTCATATGCGCATCGCGCACATGGTCCCAGCGATAGCCGATGAGTTCGAGCGCGCCCGTCCCCGTATCAAAGAGGTAATAGCTACCCCCTTGATCGGGTGCAGCGACAAAGACAACGAGCTTGGTTTCATCTTGGTTGCGGCTGCCGATGGTGACATTGCCCGCGCCGAACCTTTCTTCGAGCAGCGACATTATTTCGGCATAGCGCGGGTTGGTCCATTGCACGGTGTCGCGCGCGGTTGTGGCGGCAAAGCCGACCGGCAGGCGGCCACCGAAATTATAGACCAGCCCGTCAACATCATATCCATCCGTCTGGAATACCGGTGCGCTGTAGGTGAGGGTGGAGAGGTTGACGCGATAGATTTTGTGAAAACCATCGCGATTGTCGCGCACCAGCGCATTGTCGCTGGTCGGCGAAATCCACAATACATTCAGCCCCGCGCCCGAAAAACTGGGGTCGGCGGCGTTGGAAACGGTGCGGAAATTTTCGCTGGCATTGGACCGGTATAGGACGCGCGTGCGCCCATTGTCCCGGTCATAGCCGATCCCAAAGCGCACTACCCCATTGGCATCTGATTCCCAGCTTTGCACTTCGGGATTTTCACGTTGGACAAAGCTGAAATTGCCGTTGTGGACGTCGATGTCGATGACTTCATTGCCCATCGCGGTGCTGTTGCGTTCGAAACGCAGGGCGCTGCGTTCGACCAAAATATGGCCGCTTGGATGGTCGACATGCATGATGGTGCCGCCATTGCTGCCCGCGCCATCCCACGCCAATTGGCGTATATTGCCGCCAGCCAGATCATAAGCGACCAGCCGGGTGATGTTACCGCGACCGCCGCCAAAATCCTCATAACTATAATATTGCAGGACGAGTGTGTCGTTGCCGACCCAATTATAGTCGCCGATCGCGCGGTCACCCGAATCGCGCACCTCATCCATCGCGGCGATGAAATGCGGGGTGCGCGCGGCATCGTTCAGATCATACCAGGCGAGGAAGGCGCGGCCCTGATTGGCCATGCGCACCACCATCTTACTGCCGTCGGGCGACAGGCGCGGACCGGAGAGGGATGGGATGCGGCGGAACCAGCTGGTCGGCACGCGGCCATGCCCCGCCGAAATGTCAGGCGCGCTGACGACAATGTCACGGTTTTCCTGCGCCCATGCGCTGCCGCCCAGCGCCGCACCGCCCAGCGCCAGTGCCGCTGCACCCACCAACCATGCCAAGGATTTCCTATTTGTCATCACGACCCCCATTTTGCCCAAGCCCGTTTTACCCTAGCCGCGACGCTATCGCGCGCGCGGCGCGCCGACAAGCAACAAAAAGCCCCGCCGGAATGTCCGACGGGGCTGATTGTCCAAATTGGTCTGCGAATTACATCGCAGCCTTATATTACATCGCAGCCCTAAACATGCGCGATGCTACATCGCGCCGTGCGCCAGTGCTGCCAGCAGCAGGATGGCGACGATGTTGGTGATTTTAATCATCGGGTTCACCGCCGGGCCAGCCGTATCCTTATACGGGTCGCCCACCGTGTCGCCGGTGACCGCGGCCTTGTGCGCTTCGCTGCCCTTGCCGCCATGGTTGCCATCTTCGATATATTTTTTGGCATTGTCCCATGCGCCGCCGCCCGAAGTCATCGACAGCGCGACAAACAAGCCGCCGACAATCACGCCCAGCAACAAGGCACCGAGTGCGGCAAAGCCATTGGCATCGCCCGCAACCTGCCGGATGACAAAATAGACCACCACCGGCGCCAGCACGGGGAGCAGCGATGGGATGATCATTTCCTTAATCGCGGCCTTGGTGACAAGGTCAACCGTGCGGGCATAATTGGGACGGCTGGTGCCGGCCATAATGCCCTTGTCGTTGGCAAACTGGTCACGCACATCCTTGACCACGTCGCCCGCTGCACGGCCAACCGCGGTCATGCCCATTGCCCCGAATAGGTAGGGGAGCAGCGCGCCGAGCAACAGCCCGACGATGACATAGGGGTTTTCAAGGCTGAAATTGACCTGAAGCTGCGGGAAATAATGCTTTAGGTCCGTGGTATAGCAAGCGAAGAGCACCAATGCGGCGAGACCCGCCGAACCAATGGCATAACCCTTTGTCACTGCCTTGGTCGTGTTGCCAACCGCGTCGAGCGCATCGGTGCGTTCGCGCACGCTGTCATCCAGCCCCGCCATTTCGGCAATGCCGCCCGCATTGTCGGTAACCGGGCCATAGGCGTCGAGCGCGACGACCATGCCGGCCAGCGCCAGCATCGATGTTGCGGCAAAGGCAATGCCGATTAGCCCCGCCAATTGATAGGCGATGATGATGCCCGCAACGATGACGATGGTCGGCAGCGCGGTCGCTTCCAGCGAAACGGCCAGCCCCTGAATGACATTGGTGCCGTGGCCGGTTTCCGATGCCTTTGCAATCGAACGGACCGGGCGATAATTGGTGCCGGTATAATATTCGGTAATCCAGATGATAAGGCCGGTAACCACCAGACCCAGCATCATGCACCAGAAAATCTGCATGCCGGTAAAGGCACCTTCGCCGGTCAAACCGCCGCCGATGGGGGTGTTAAGGTCACCCAGCGCGAAGTTAATCGCCCAGTAAATCGCCGGGATCGACAGCACAGCGGTTACCAAAAACCCCTTGTACATCGCACCCATGATGTTGGTGCCACCGCCCAGACGGACAAAAAATGTCCCGATGATCGATGTGATGATGCAAACGCCACCAACCAAAAGCGGCAGCGCCATCAGATTATTGAACAAACTTACGTCCGACACCCCGGTGACGAGCAGCGCGATAAGCACCATCGTCGCCCCAACGGTAACGACATAGGTTTCAAACAAGTCAGCGGCCATCCCAGCGCAGTCGCCGACATTGTCACCGACATTATCGGCAATAACGGCGGGGTTGCGTGGATCATCCTCTGGAATACCGGCCTCGACCTTACCCACCAGATCGGCCCCAACGTCGGCAGCCTTGGTGAAAATGCCGCCGCCCAGACGCGCGAAGATGGAGATGAGCGATGCCCCAAAGGCGAGCGCGACGAGCGCATCAATAACCCCACGGCTGTTTGCCGCAGCGCCCGAAACCACCGTCATATAATAGAAAAAGCCCGCGATCGCGAGGAGCGCGAGGCCCGCCACCAACATGCCGGTAATGGCACCGGCGTTGAACGCCATGGTCAGCCCGTCCTGCAACCCCTTTTGCGCGGCAGCAGCGGTGCGGACATTGGCGCGCACCGAAATGTTCATGCCGATATAGCCAGCAGCGCCCGACAAAACTGCGCCCAGCACAAAGCCAACCGCAGAAGTGACACCCAGCGCATAGGCAACAATCGCCGCGACGACGACGCCGACGATGGCGATGGTGCGATATTGCCGACCCAGATAGGCCTTGGCCCCTTCTTGGATGGCGGCTGCAATATCCTGCATTTTTTCATTGCCGGCGGATGATTTCAGCACCCGTTGGCTGGTGACGATGCCATAGAGCACGGCGATAAGGCCGCACGCGATGGCGATGACGATCATGGACATCGGACCCTTGTTCCTCCCTTTTTGCACATGGGGGCGTGGATGCTGAAAAGCCCTGCTTTTTACCCATTGCCCCAATAAGGCGGCCATCGCTAAGGCCAAGTCGATGAAAGGGCAAGCAAAAGCGCGCTGGGTTTACCCTGTTTGCGCGCGCTAATGTTCCCAGCCCAATTTACCCTGCGCAACGGGCTGTCCATCTAGCAACAATGGGGTGTCGCCTGCTGGTAAAACTTCCCCAATCCGGCGCGCGCTGACCGGTGGCTCCATGTCGGCGGGCAGGGCGAATAGCAGGGCATAATCATCGCCCCAGCGCATCGCGGCATCGGCATCCATTGCGGCGGGATGAAGGGGGAGGGCGGCGCGCATTATGTTGACGCAAACCCCGCTCGCCAACGCCATGCGCTGCGCATCGAGCAATAATCCGTCGGACACATCCATCATCGCATGGGCCAAGGGCGCGAGCGCGCGTCCCGCCGCCAGCAATGGGCGCGGGCGCAAAAAGGCATCGACCCCAGCGCCCGTGGCATTGGCGTCGCGGGCAAGTGCGACAAAACCGGCATGCGCGCCGCCGATGCTGCCCGTCAGCCACAGCGCATCGCCCTCCCGCGCACCGCTGCGCGCGGGCAGCGGCAGGTGGCTTGCCCGCCCGACCATCGTCATACCAAAGGTGCGCATACCAAAAGTCCGCCCGGCCGCCTCTCCATGCGCCATGACGGGCGCGCGGCTGGTGTCACCGCCCCATAAGGTGCCGCCCATTTCGGCAAAAGCGGCTGCCAGCCCATCGGCAAAACGCGCGTCCCATGCGGCGTCCGACAGGCTGTAACCGAGCAAGGCGCCCAGCGGCTCGGCCCCCTTTGCCGCGAGGTCGGAGAGGTTGCGCGCCACCAATTTCCACGCGACATCGGCAGGGTCGGCGCCTTCGAAAAAATGCACCCCTTCGACCATTTGATCGTGGGTTAGGATGATGTCACCGAACAAGGCGACATCGTCGGTCAGGCCGCGCGCTTCGCTGGCACGCACTTGGGCGCGCAAGGCGGCGATAAAGTCGGCTTCGGCGCTCAGCCGCGCACCTCATGCGCGATGGCGTCGAGCACGCCGTTGATAAACCCCGCCTCCCGCGTGGCGTCGAACGCCTTGGCCACTTCGACATATTCGCTGATGACCGCAGGGGTGGGCACATCGCTGCGCGCCATCAGTTCGTAACAGCCGACCCGCAGCACCGCTTTGAGCGTTTTGTCGAGCCGGTTGAGGCTCCAACCGGCGGTCAATTTCTGGCTGACTGCGGCATCAACATCTTCGATCCGGGTGATGGTGCCGCGCACCAGATCGTCAAAAAAATCAACCTCTGCCGCAGCATAGGTCGCATCATCAAAGCTTTCATCATCGATGGTCGAACCCAGCCGATGCTGGTGAAATTCGTGGAGCAAGGGGGCGATGGCGGTATTTTCCATCTCATGCTGGAATAATGCCTGCACGGCGGCAAGGCGGGCCGCCGAACGGCTGCGCGCGCGCGTCTTGTTGCGGGATTTTGCGGGCTTTTGCGTGTCGCTCATGGCGCCCGCCCCTAGGCGCAAGCGCGCTTCAAGTCAAAGTCGGGCCAGCTAAAGTCGTTGCGCCACGCTCAGCGCATGGGCGGGCAACCCCTCTGCCTCTGCCAGCGCGACCGCCGCCGGTCCGATGGCGGCGAGCGCGGCACCATCGAGCGCGATAAAGCTGGTGCGCTTCATGAAATTGAGCACCGACAGGCCCGATGAAAAACGCGCGCTGCGCGCGGTCGGCAGCACATGGTTGGGGCCAGCGACATAATCGCCAATTGCCTCTGGTGTCATCCGCCCCAGAAAGACCGATCCGGCATGGCGGACGCGCGCGAATAAATCCTCTGCCGCTGCCATTTCCATTGCCAATTGCAGATGTTCGGGCGCGAGCGCGTTGATGATCGGCGCACTATCGCCAAGACTGGGCACAAGGATGATTGCACCATGTGCATCCCAACTGGCGCGCGCGGCGGGCGCGGTGGCAAGCGTGGGGACGATCGCCGCGACATGGGCGGCCACCGCATCGGCAAAGGCGGTATCATCGCAGATTAAAATCGACTGGCTGGTCGGGTCATGTTCGGCTTGGGAGAGGAGGTCGGCCGCAATCCATTTGGGGTCATTGGCCGCGTCCGCCACCACCAAAATCTCGGATGGTCCGGCCACCATGTCGATGCCGACCCGCCCGAACAATTGCCGCTTTGCCTCTGCCACCCAGGCGTTGCCGGGGCCGGTGATGACATCCACCGGCGCAATCATTTGCGTGCCATGGGCGAGAGCGGCAATCGCCTGCGCGCCGCCGACGCGCCAAACCTCCGTCGCGCCGGCCAATGCGGCGGCGGCAAGTACGAGCTGATTGGCCTCCCCGCCCGGCGTCGGCGTCACCATCACCCGCCGTTCGACCCCAGCGACGCGCGCGGGGATTAGGTTCATGAGCACGGAGGAGGGGTAGGATGCGCGCCCGCCCGGCACATAAACTCCCGCTGCATCAACGCTGCTCCACCGCGCGCCGAGCCGCACCCCCGCAGCATCGACATGCGCATGGTCGGTGGGGCGTTGGCGTTCGTGCCAATCCGCTATCCGCTGTGCCGCCAGTTCAAGCGCATCGCGCAACGGGGTATCGAGCGCATCGAGCGCGGCGGTGCAGTCCGCCAGCGGGATGGATAGCGGCAGGTCATGCCCGTCGAAACGGCGCGTATGTTCGGCGAGCGCCGCATCCCCACCCGCAGCGACCGCTGCAATGATGGCGCGAACGTCGGCGGCAACATCTGCATCGACATCGCGCCGCGCGGCAACCAGCGCGGCAAAATCCCGCGCGAAATCGCTCGAACAGGCATCAAGCCGTTGCAAGCGCATATTCCCTGAACTTATCGACCAGTTCGCGCAGCCGCCCGTCACATTTGAACGCGGTGCGGTTGGTAATCAGCCGGGCCGAAACCTCTGCCAACACCGCGCGTTCGACCAGCCCATTTTCCTTGAGTGTGCGGCCGGAGGAAACAAGGTCAACGATGCGGCTGGCCAGCCCCAGTTGCGGGGCAATTTCCATCGCGCCGTTCAGCTTGACACATTCGGCCTGCACCCCGCGCGCGGCGAAATAGGCGCGGGTGATGGCGGGATATTTGGTGGCGATGCGCATATGGCTGGCGGGCGTTTCGACCAGCCCCTCCGGCTCTGCCAGCGAAATGCGGCAATGGCCGATGTTGAGCGCGACGGGCGCGTAAATCTCACTATAGGCGAATTCGTCGATAACGTCCGACCCGACGATACCGATATGCGCCGCACCATGCGCGACAAAGGTCGCCACGTCGAAGGCG
>CAUJJQ010000120.1 GCA_963205285.1 Pseudomonadota bacterium
GCTTTTGGATTCCCACACCGGGTCAACCGCCGCCGATAGCGGGTGGATAAACGGGTGCATGTCGGACGTGTTCAAATCATCCTTTTCATACCAACTGGCGGTCGGCAGCACGATGTCCGAATAGACGCAGGTCGTCGACATACGGAAATCCAGCGTGACGAGCAGGTCGAGTTTCCCGCGCGGCGCATCATCATGCCAGACCACATCGTCGGGCTTTTGCGCACCCAATTCGCCCAGATCCTTGCCCTGCACGCCATGCGCCGTGCCCAGCAGATGCTTGAGGAAATATTCGTGTCCCTTGCCCGATGAACCGAGCAGGTTTGACCGCCAGATGAACATGTTGCGCGGCCAGTTGGCCGGATCATCCGGGTCAGTGCAGCTAAGTTCCAGCGCGCCAGATTTCAGACCATCGGCCACATAATCCTTGGCCGATTGGCCCGACGCCTTGGCCGCCTTCGCCACCTCCAGCGGGTTGGTTTTAAGCTGCGGCGCGCTGGGCAACCAGCCCATGCGTTCGGCGCGGACATTATAGTCAATCAGCGCACCCGACCAATCCCGCTTGGGCGCGGTGGGCGACAAAATATCCTCCACCCCCAGCGTTTCATACCGCCACTGGTCTGAATGGGCGTAAAAGAAACTGGTGCCGTTCATATGGCGCGGCGGGCGCTGCCAATCCAAACCAAAGGCCAATGGCTGCCAGCCGGTTTGCGGGCGCAATTTTTCCTGACCAACATAATGCGACCAGCCGCCGCCCGATTGGCCGATGCAACCGCACATCACCAACATGTTGATGATGCCGCGATAATTCATGTCCATATGATACCAATGGTTCAGGCCAGCGCCCAAAATCACCATCGATTTGCCGTGCGTTTTTTCGGCATTGGTCGCAAATTCGCGCGCAATGGTTATGATATGGTCGGCCGGAACCCCGGTAATCGCCTCTGCCCACGCGGGGGTATAGGGGGTCATGTCGCCATAATCGCGCGCCACATTTTCCCCGCCCAATCCCCGATCCAATCCATAATTGGCGCAGAAAAGGTCAAACACGGTGGCGACATATGCCTTGCCGTCTTTCAAACTCACTTCGCTGACCGGCACACGGCGTTTCAGCACGTCTTCATGGTCGGTGCCCTTGAAATGGTCGTGCGCGCGGTTGCCGAAATAGGGGAAAGCGACATCGACAATGGCATCATGCTCCCCATCCAATATCGCGGTCATCCGCAATTTGGTGTCGGCACCCTTGCCGTCCTTTTCTTCCAGATTCCATTTGCCCGTGTCACCCCAGCGGAAACCGGCGCTGCCCAGCGGGGCGACCAGTTTCTTGGTGTTTTCGTCAAAGGCGACACATTTCCATTCGGGATTTTCCTTTTCACTCAAGCCGCCCTTTACCTCGCTGGCGCGCAGCATGGTTTCAGGGACAAAGGCACCATCCTGTTCGACCAGACGCACCAGCATCGGGAAATCGGAATAGCGGCGGCAATAATCCTCAAAATAATCAACCTGTCGGTCGAGGTGATATTCACGCAAAATGACATGGCCCAGCGCCATGGCGAGCGCGGCATCGGTGCCCTGTTGCGGGTTGAGCCACAAGTCGGCGAATTTGGTCGCCTCTGCATAATCGGGGGACACGACGGCCACCTTGGCACCGCGATAGCGCGCTTCGGTCATGAAGTGCGCGTCAGGCGTGCGGGTCTGCGGCACATTGCTGCCCCACAGCATCAGGAACCCCGCGTTATACCAGTCGGCGCTTTCGGGAACGTCGGTTTGTTCGCCCCATGTTTGCGGGCTGGACGGCGGCAGGTCGCAATACCAGTCGTAAAAGGACAAGCAGGTGCCGCCCAGCAGCGATAAATAACGCGCGCCGGCCGCATAGCTGACCATCGACATGGCTGGGATGGGCGAAAAGCCGGTGACGCGGTCTGGCCC
The DNA here is from genome assembly GCA_963205285.1 of Pseudomonadota bacterium. Classification (GTDB taxonomy): domain Bacteria; phylum Pseudomonadota; class Alphaproteobacteria; order Sphingomonadales; family Sphingomonadaceae; genus Sphingopyxis. Next base: position 1,927 of record CAUJJQ010000120.1, read on the forward strand.
ATATTTTTTGGTCGTATAGGCGTTGGCGGCGGCGATAATCTCGCTCACCTCATCCCACACGCCGCGCACAAAGCCGCCATGCCCGCGGATCGAGGTATAGGAATCGCGCTTGGCCGGATCCTCGACAATCGACGCCCAAGCCGCAACGGGGGACAGGTGTGCGCGCGCTTCGCGCCACAGGCGGATGAGGCGCGAACGGATCAGCGGAGATTTGAGCCGCTGTGCCGACTAACTATACCAGCTGGAACTCGCCCCGCGCGGGCAACCGCGCGGTTCATGGGTGGGCAGGTCGGGCCGCGTGCGCGGATAATCGGTCTGCTGGGTTTCCCAGGTGATAATCCCGCCCTTGACATAGATTTTCCACGAACAACTGCCGGTGCAATTGACCCCATGGGTCGAACGGACAATTTTGTCATGCTGCCAGCGCTGGCGATAGCCATCTTCCCAATCGCGCGCCTCTGCGGTCGTTTGCCCATGACCGCCGGAAAAGCTTTCCCGCTTGCGATTAAAAAATGTCAGACGGTCGAGCAACTGGCTCATATCTTCCTCCAAAAAAGACCCTTCATGCTCACTTAGCTGGCGAGCGCGTGGGCTTTGCGTTCCACGGCGTAAAGCACACCACCGGGGCGCGAATAAATGACCCAAGTCAAAGCAGCGCAACTGGCGTAAAAAATGACAAAGCCGACCAGCGCCGCCATGGGCGACCCCGTCGCGGCGATCGAACTGCCAAAGCTTTTGGGAATGAAAAAGGCGCCATAGGCCGCAACCGCGCTGGTAAATCCGACGATGGCTGCCGATTCCTTTTCCGCCTGCCGCTGGCGGGCAGTGGCCGACAATTCGGGCATTAACCGGGCAATCTCACCCCCCATGATGTTGGGGATCATCTGAAAGGTGGAGGCATTGCCAACCCCGCTCGCCAAAAAGATAAAGATGAAACTGCCCAAAAAGCCCCAGAAATGCCCGATGCTGAGCGCATGGCCAACGCCGACCACCCCGCCGATCATCGCAATGAACACCCAGAATGTGACGCGCGCACCGCCCCATTTGTCAGCCATCCAACCGCTAAAGGCGCGCGACAGGGCACCAACCAATGGCCCCAAAAACACATATTTTAGGGCATTGACGTCAGGAAAAGCATGTTTGGCCAGCAGGGGTAAACCCGCCGAAAAGCCGATGAAGCTGCCGAACGTCCCAGTATAGAGCCAGCACATCAGCCAATTATGGCTGCGCTGGAATATCACCGATTGTTCGGCAAAACTCGCCTTGGCATCGGCAATATCGTGCATACCGACCCACGCGATAAGCGCGGACACAATGATGAACGGCACCCAGATAAAGCCCGCATTTTGCAGCCATAACGGCGGCGCATCCCCCAGATGGAGGCTGCCCCCACCCATAACCCCAAACACGCCACTGGTGATGATGATCGGGACGATGAACTGCATCGCCGACACACCCAGATTGCCGAGACCGGCATTGAGCGCCATGGCATTGCCCTTTTTCGCCTTGGGGAAAAAGAAACTGATGTTCGACATGGAGGATGCAAAATTGCCGCCGCCAAGACCACATAGCAAGGCGAGGACGAGGAAGATGATATAGGGCGTTTCGGGATTTTGCACCGCATAGCCGATACCAAAAGCGGGGAGGAGCAAGCTTGCCGTGCTCATCGTCGTCCAAAGCCGCCCACCAAAAATTGGCACCATGAAGCTGTAAAATATGCGGAACGTCGCGCCCGACAGGCCGGGCAGCGCCGCCAGCCAGAACAACTGATCGGTGGTATAGGCAAAACCCGCCTTTGGCAGTTCGGCAACCACCATCGACCAGACCATCCACACCGCAAAGGCGAGGAAAAGCGCGGGGATGGAGATATAGAGGTTACGTCGGGCAATTCTTTCACCCGTCGTTTCCCAGAAATCTGCATCCTCCACATCCCATTTGTCGAGCACACGCTGCGGCGCGCTATGTTTGGCCGGGTCGTGCATATCAGCCAGTTCTGGGAATTGCGGCAGGCTGCGCGGGTCGATGCCGCTGGCCTTTTGTTCCATCTGGCGGATGGCAAAATGCATCCACGCCAAGGCCACTGCGACAAGGCCGAACAGCACGGCAAAACAGCTCGTCCAGATGTTGGTAAGGTCGCTCGCCACACCAAAGACGATGGGCAAAACGAAACCGCCCAGCCCGCCGACCATGCCGACCATGCCGCCGACCGCCCCCACATCCTTCGGATAATAGACGGGGATATGTTTGAACACCGCCGCCTTGCCCAGTGACATGAAAAAGCCGAGGACAAAGGTCAAAAGGACAAAGGGCACCAGCCCCATCGACGTGGCGAAATGGATGTCGCCGCGCACGCCATGAACGACATAGTCGGTCGGCGGATAGGACAGCATGAACAGCGCAATCATCGACACACCAAATGTCGCATACATTATTTTGCGCGCACCATATTTGTCGGACAACATGCCGCCATAGGCCCGGAAAATGGAAGCGGAGAGCGAAAATACCGCCGCCAATATCCCCGCCGTTTCCAGACCCACGCCATAAACTTCGGTCAGATATTTGGGCAGCCACAATGCCAGCGCAACAAAAGCGCCAAAGACAAAGAAATAATAGAGCGAAAAGCGCCAGACCTGTTGATGGCGCAGCGGCTGCAATTGTTCGCGGATGGTGCGCGGTGCTTCGCCGCGCGCGCGCCGTTCAATCAAATCCGGTT
>CAUJJQ010000121.1 GCA_963205285.1 Pseudomonadota bacterium
CGCCAGTGCCATGCGCAGCACCATGCGCACCTTTACATCATGGGCGAGCGGCTGGCGGGTGGCGCTGTCGATCAGTGCGTCAAGGTCGGGCAGGTGGCGGCAAACCTCACCTGCAATCGCAATCGCCTGCGCGCGGTCGATGGATGACAGGTCGCGCGTCGCCTGCGCTATTTCCGCTTCGAGCGGCAGGCCGCGCCGCAACACCGCATCCAGCAGGCGCAGCGCCGCACGTCGCACGCCAAGTCCGGGGATGGGGGGAGATACATCCTGCATCGCCGCGCTATGCGCCCGAAGCGCCGCGCGTGCAACTTTGCGCTGCGGCGTCAACTGTCCTATATCATTGCCATGTCCGACCATAATATCCCCCGCGCAACCAAGCGCCCGTCGCATGTTACCGCGCCCGCCCATTGGCAGCGCGATGATGGCCCGCCCGCCCCGCGCGCGGTTGCGCATGTGCCCCAACCACCCAAGGGCGATATGCCCGACCCGGTGCGCTATGGCGATTGGGAGTTAAAGGGCATCGCCGTCGATTTCTAAGATATTGTCATAAAAATACCCCCGATGCCTTACGGCACCGGGGGCGTTTTTTGCTGTTCCCGCTGTTTTAGAAGCGGAAACCCACCGCGACACCATAACGACGCGGGTCGAGCGTGAAGATATTGGTGAACAACCCTGACGACTGGTCGGTCACATAGAGGCCGGTCGTCGCATTGCTGTCAAAAATATTCTGGATAAAGGCCCGCGCGAACCAGCGATTTTCCGGCCCGTTGAGCTGGATCTGGGCGTTGGCCTGCGCATAACCGTTGATTTCATTGATACGGCCGTTGAAAATATTGCCGTAGCTGTCACCGGTATAGGTGAGGTCAAAGCGCGGGACGAGCGTCATTTCGCCGATCGTGTGCGTATATTGAACACCGATATTTGCCTTGTAGCTCGGCGCTTGGGGCAGGCGGTTGCCATTGATGTTGACCGCCACACCCGCCGTCTCGACGGTGACACCACCGAACATTCCGCCAATCGCCCCTGCTTGCGCTTGCAGCACCGAACAGATGGAGAATGCGCCGGTGGAAGCAAGGCCGCTGGCCGGGCCAAAGCTGGTCGGTCCCTGCAGGCCAAGCCCGCCGTTGACCGCGCCGACAAAGGCGTTGACGCCTGCGGCATTGCCGCTGTTCGATGTCACCGCACAGTTGGAACCATTGGTGATATCCTTGATGATGACGGCATCCGCACGGCCACCGCCCGGATCGCGCGGGTTGGACAGGAATTTGTCCGACGTCACCTCTGCATGGAGGTAGGAGAAGCCCAAATTGATGAGCAGGTTGCGCGTTGGCGCGATAATCGCTTCGGCTTCAAACCCGTAAATATTGGCATCCACATTGTCGTTGACTGACGTGCGCGCGACAATCCTGCTGAGTTGAAGGTCGCTATATTGATAATAAAACGCTGTCAGGTTGAGGGTTAGCGCGCCAAAGGTGTTTTTCGACCCGATTTCATAGGCATTGATAAATTCGGGCGCGAAACCTTCGGGCACTGAAAAGACCGGCTGTAGCGGCGGGTTGATACCGCCCGATTTATAGCCGCGCGAGTAGGAGAAATAGAGCAGATTGTCGGGCGTAATCTGCCAATCGAGCACCGCACGGCCCGTCCATTCGCTGAACGACACCGTCCGTTCCTGGAACAATTGGTTGCCCGTCCGCCCCGGGTCAGCGTCAAAGCTACCGACAAAGGGTGAGGAGAAGGCATCGGTCGCACCATAAGGGACGAGGAAGCTGGCCAGCGTCGAACGGGCACGCATCGATTTACGATCGTCATTGTAGCGCAAGCCAAGGGTCAGCTTAAGTTCGTCGCTCATCTGGAAATAGGCTTCGCCGTAAACCCCCCAGCTGCGCAAGTCGAGCTGGTCGGTATTATTGCGGAAGAATGGCGTGCCGAGATAGGCTGGCGGCAACGGCCCGGCGGGCGGCGCGGTGCCGAGCGCGGTAAAGCTGCCGAGCAGACCGGTCAGATAGTCGATGCCAAAGCTGTTCACATAATAGCTGTTTTCGGTGTTGCTGAGGTCGGCATAAATACCGCCGACTAGGAAGTTGAACATGCCGTCCCAATCGGACGAAACAATCGCTTCGGCAGACCAGCTCGACTGCTTGTTGTTCGAACGGTCGTAATCGAGCGGGGTTGCAGCACAATTGCTGTGCCCGCCATAGACGCCGGTGCCGGTGGGCTCCGCCTCCGACGTGCAGAGCACGCCCGTCGGACCATTGGGGATCACCGCAGCTGCAATCGGCGATAGATAGGTATCGAGCGCGGCGCCGAATGCACCATTTGCGGCATTTTGCAATGCGGTCAGACCGGCAAGATAACCGGCGCGATTTTGCACCGACAAATTATAATCCTGGCTCGAATCCACGCGCACGCGCTGATAATTGCCCTGGAGCGACAGGTTGATGCCACCGTCAAATTCATGCTCGATGCGCAATTGCGCGATCAATTCGTCGGTGAAATAGGTGGAACCGCTATCGGTATTGACCGTGCGCACATCCGCCGGATTGACCGCGCCGGAATAAGCGTCCGGCCCATAAAGGCTGCCGAGGCCAAAGGCGGTCGGAATACCCCGGATCGCCAGGAATTCGCGGCTGGTCAGCACGCCGACAAAGGACGCATTGCCATTGGTAATGCCAAAGTCGCGGCTGTTGTTCAAACAGCCCAATACGCCGGTCGGGTCGCGCTGGCACTGTTGTTTCTGGATGCGCAAACGATCATCGCGTTCGTGGAAATAGCTGCCCATCAGGTCGATGGTCGTGCTGTCACTCGGTTCCCAGCGGAACGAACCGCGCACCGAATACATATCGCGCCCGTCGAGCCGACCGCCGTCGAACAAATTGCGGGTATAGCCATCGCGGTTCAGGTAAAAACCCGCTACGCGCAATGCGGCACTGTCACCGATCGGCAGATTGACCATGGCCTTGGCCTTGATGCTGTCAAAATTGCCATATTCAAATTCGCCGCTGGCGTGGAATTCGCCCAGTTGCGGGCGCGCGGTGCGGAAATTGACCACGCCCGATGTCGCGTTGCGGCCGAACAAAGTGCCTTGCGGGCCACGCAGCACTTCGACCTGTTGCAGGTCAAAAAATTCGGTTTCAAAAATACGCGTGCCGAACAGGGGCGCGTCATTGAGGTGGATGGCGGTTGCCGCGTCGCAAGTGGTGCCAACGCACAAATCGCCGACGCCGCGAATGGTAAAGCTTGCGCCGGTGAAATTGGTCTTGGTGAAGGTGACGTTGGGCAGCGTTAATTGCAGATCGGATGAATTTTCAATCTGCTGCGCTTCCAACGATTCGGCGGAAAAGGCGCTGACCGCAATTGGCACGTCCTGCAACCGCTGCGATTGGCGCTGCGCGGTGACGACGATGTCGGGGCTGTTGTTGCCACTATCTTCGGCTTGCGGCGTTTCTTGCCCCCACGCCGGAGTTGCCACAGCGATTGCCAGCATCGACGTGCCGAGCAAAGTGCGAATGCGCATCTATTTCTCTCCCTCAATCCATGCCCGCTTGCGGCGGTGCATCAGCTTCCAATACGGCCCGAAAAGCCGTTCAGATTTAGGTCGCGGCAAAATTGCCGCATCTTGGTCGGGGAGTGAAAGGGGGCCGTGGCCCAGACGCGGTCTTTTCGCCGCCTTTGTGCGCAAAATGTGCGATGAAGTAGCGCGCTGGTCAACCAAAAAGCGCGACTTCGAGCATTTTTTCAATAATTTGGTATGGCGGCGCGACGGGGGCCAAGCTGCCGTAGCGTCGCGTCAGAAAATTGCGCTTTTGCGTCGGTTGCGCAAAATATATTTTTGCTGGCTGCGCGGGCCGCACAATGCGGCACTGTCGCATTTTTGCAACGAGCGTTTGGAATATTGCGCAGATCGACGTGCGCAGGTCAGTTGCTTCCCCCTGTTGGGCATGGCTATAGGATTTTGAAAATATCGGTTGGGCAGCGCATTGGCGCGAACCCGCCCAATGGAGGATGAAAATGACTGGTGCTATTGGCGCGCGCGATGGATTGGATGCGGATGGCAAGATCATCGTTCCCGATGCGGTTGCCGACGCGGTGCGCACAATTATCCAATGGGCGGGCGACGACCCGGTGCGCGAGGGCTTGCGCGACACGCCCCATCGCGTCGCACGGGCATGGCGCGAATATTGTCAGGGCTATGGCGAAGACCCGGCGCACCACCTGACCCGCACCTTTGAGGAAGTGGGCGGCTATGACGAAGTCGTACTGCTCAAAGACATTCCTTTTCAGTCGCATTGCGAACATCATATGGCACCGATTATCGGCAAGGCGGCGATCGCCTATATGCCGCGCGACCGGGTGGTTGGCATTTCCAAACTTGCCCGCGTGCTTCAGGGCTATGCCCGCCGCTTGCAGGTGCAAGAACGACTGACGGCGGAGGTGGCGCAGTGCATATGGGATCACCTCCAGCCCCATGGCGTCGCGGTGGTGGTGGAGGCGAGCCATGCGTGCATGAGCGCGCGGGGCGCAAACACCCCCGGTGTCTCGATGGTGACCAGCCGTTTGCTCGGCAGCTTTTTGGATGATCCGCGCAGCCGCAAGGAAGTGCTGAGTCTGATGGGGTATTGAGGATGACGGGTCGCGCATTTCGTACGGTGGATGTGTTCACCCGCACGCCATTTTCGGGCAATCCGGTAGCGGTTATTTTGGATGGGGCAGGGCTTTCCACCGACGTGATGCAGGCCATCGCCAATTGGACCAACCTGTCTGAAACCACCTTTGTCCTGCCGCCCGCCGATGCCGTAGCCGATTATAGCCTGCGCATCTTTACCCCGCGCGCCGAACTGCCGTTTGCCGGCCACCCGACGATCGGCAGCGCCTTTGCCGTGTTGGAAACGGGGGCGGTAACGCCCAGCGAAGGCAAAATCGTCCAGCATTGTGCCAAGGGCTTGATCGACATTCTGGTGCCCGACGATTGGCAGGCGGCAGGGTTAAGCTTTGCGATGCCGCCTGCCAGTCTGACGGCGGCACCCGAAGCAGAATTACTTATCGCCGCGCTCGGCGGCCGGCATATCGCGCCGCCGATGATTGTCGATGTCGGCCCGCGCTGGGTGGTGATGGAGATAGCGGATGGCGATATTGTCGCCCAAGCCAAGCCCGATTTTGCCGCGCTCGCTGATTATGACCGGCGGCACAAAACGACGGGACTGACCATTTTTGGTGCGGCGCGCGATGAGGTTGACACGCAAATCGTCCGCAGCTTTGCCCCTGCCGACGGTATCAATGAAGACCCGGTGTGCGGCAGCGGTAATGGCGCGGTTGCGGCATATCGCCAGCACCATGGGGCGGTTGCGCCCGGGCATCACTATGTCGCGGCGCAGGGCATGTCGGTCGGCCGCAATGGGCGGGTTACGCTCAGCATCACAAACGATGCCATATTTGTCGGCGGGCAGGCGGTGACCTGTGCTACGGGAACGATATTCGCCTAATCGCACGCTGAGCGGAAACCATATTAAAAAGGGCCGCCCTCCGGTCTGGAAAGCGGCCCCTTTGAAATTAGGACAGGCTGAAACTTAAGCCGCGTCGTCCTGTTCGGCGCTGGCTTCGGCCTGCGTTTCGAGGAATTCTTCGGCCGCAGCGGCGGCTTCGGCTTCGTCAGACGCGAATTGCTGGTCAATGACATTGACCCCTTCGGCCTGCAAAGCAGCCTCATCGGGCGAACGCGCGACATTGGCTTCGACCAAAACCTGCACTTCGGGGTGCAGATTGACGCGAACGTCAAACAGGCCGAGCGTCTTGATCGGCCGTTCGAGGACGACCATCGCCTTTGAAACGACCGTATGGCCGTTTTCGTGCAACGCTTCGACGATGTCACGCACGCTGACCGAACCATAAAGATGGCCGGCGTTCGACGCCTGACGGATCAGGATGATTTTCGCACCTGCGACATCCTTTGCCTGAACCTCTGCAT
>CAUJJQ010000122.1 GCA_963205285.1 Pseudomonadota bacterium
AAGCGCAGCTCGACCGGGTGGGGGCGTTCCGCGTAGAACCGGTGGCGGGGGCTGCTGCCAATGCACTGCCCGGCGCGGTGACAGAGGAGGTGAAAGAAGAACGTTTCCAGCGCATCATGGCAAAATGCGCCGCCATCAGCGCCGCCAAATTATCCGCCAAAATCGGGCGCACCCTGCCGGTCATCCTTGATGAAGTGGGCGAAGCGGATGCGGATGGCAGCATTGGCGCAACCGGCCGGTCAGAGGCAGATGCCCCCGAAATCGACGGCCATGTCTATCTGCGCGATGTTGGCAAAGAAGTGCGCGTCGGCGACATCATCCAAGTCCATATCGAAGATGCCGACGAACATGATCTTTTTGGCGTGCCTGCAATATAGGTGAAGATTGTCAGCGTCGCCATATGCGCCTAGCCATGGGCAATGACCGATTTTTCCGCATTCCTTGCACCCGACAAGGGTGAAACCGCCACCCCCATCCACATTGTCGATGTATCCAGCATCGGCGATTTTGAAAAAAGCCTGTCCGAGCGCGCGCGTGCGGCCTTTCAGGCGCAGGGGATGCGCGCTGACCCCGGGTCATTGGCGATTTTGCCGCGCGATGGCGCTGGCCCTAGCGACTGGCTGGCGCTGGTCGCGGTTAAGGATGCAGCGGCACTCACCAGCTGGTGCTTGGCAGGTGCCGCCAGCCGCCTGCCCACCGGCACATATCGCCTGACAGATGGCGATGCTGGGGGGGCGATGTTCGGCTGGGCCGCCGCGCAGCATGGTTTTACCCGTTACAAAGCAGCGGCAGATGCAAAGGGGTCACGCACCTTGTTATGCCGCGATGCCGCGCGCATCCCTACGGCGATTTGCGAAGTGACGGCTGCAGCGCTGGTGCGCGATCTGGTGGATACCCCTGCGGCTGATATGGGGCCTGCCGACCTTGAAGCGGCGGTTGAAAATATCGCCAAGGCGCATGGCGGCGAAATGTCGGTGGTGCGCGGCGATGCGCTGCAACAAGGCTTTCCGATGATCCATGCGGTGGGCCTAGCCGCCGCGCGCGGGCGCGAACCGCGCCTGATCCAAATGCGCTGGGGTAACAGCGCCGACCCCTTGGTCGCCATCATCGGCAAGGGTGTCTGTTTTGACAGCGGCGGGCTGGACATAAAACCGGCGAGCGGCATGGCGCTGATGAAAAAGGATATGGGGGGCGCCGCCCATGCCATCGCGCTCGCCCAATTGGTGATGGCGGCGCGGCTCAAACTCAACCTCCTCCTCCTCATCCCCGCGGTCGAAAACAGCATATCGGGCGGGGCGATGCGCCCGGGGGATATTTTGCGCAGCCGCAAGGGGCTGTTCGTCGAAATTGACAATACCGATGCCGAGGGACGACTGATTTTGGGCGATGCGTTAACGTTGGCCGGAGAAGCGAGGGCGAGCATGATCATCGACTTTGCGACATTGACCGGCGCGGCGCGGGTCGCGCTCGGCCCCGATTTGCCGCCGCTCTTTTGCAATGACGACGCGCTGGCTGCGGACATTTTGGCGGGCGGCACAGCCAAGGATGACCCCTTGTGGCGTATGCCGCTGTGGGATGGTTATGATGCGATGTTAAAAAGCGATCTGGCCGACATGACCAACAGTCCGGCGGGCGGCTTTGCCGGGGCGATTACCGCCGCCCTGTTCCTGCGCCGCTTTGTCGCTGCCGACACGCCATGGGCGCATATCGACACTTTTGCATGGAACCCGGCGGCCAAGCCCGGACGGCCCAAGGGCGGGGCGGCGCTGGGGCTGCGCGCGACATGGGTGATGCTGCAACAAAGATTCGGGGGATAAAACTTCGCTTTGCCAAGCTCGCTTGGCTGGGCTAATCGCACCAGCGGCGTTTTGCCAACAGGGGTAAAGGCAAGAAATTGGTGCAACGCACACATTTCAAATTGACGGGTGCATCGCGCCCTTATGATCCGGCGCGGCAGGCAATCCGCCCTGACCTCGCCGATGTGGCAGAGGCGGCGCATCATTTCGCGCCCCATTATGCACGCGCCGTCCCCTATCGCCTGCGCCAAGCGGCGAGCTTGCTGGCCAGCCCCGCTGCCGATGCGGCGGTCGTGGTGCAATTGGCCGCGGGTGCAGATTTCGCGCTGCTCGACATTACCGGCGCTTGGGGCTGGGGATATTGCATCAACACCCACGCCGTTGGCTATCTGCCCGTCGACAGCATCGAACCCGCCAGCGCGCCATGAGCGCGCGGGTTTTTATCGACGGCGGCGCGGGGACGACCGGGCTGGAAATAGCCGCGCGGCTGGCCAGCCGCAGCGACATCACCCTCATCACCATCGACGATGCACATCGCAAGGACACTGCCGCGCGCCGCGATGCCATGGCGGCGAGTGATGTTACCATATTATGCCTGCCCGATGATGCCGCGCGCGAAGCGGTAGCGCTGGCTGATGGGCTGGGCACCCGCATCATCGATGCATCGAGCGCGCACCGCACGCTGCCCGGCTGGACATATGGTTTTGCCGAATGGCGCGCCGGACAACGCGATGCGATAGCTACGGCAACGCGGGTGTCCAACCCCGGCTGCTATGCGACCGGCTTTATCGCTCTCGTCAGCCCGCTGGTGGCAGCAGGGCTGATTCCGGCCGATCTGCCGCTCTATTGCCATGCGGTTTCGGGCTATTCGGGCGGCGGCAAGGCGTTGATCGGCCGGATGGAGCAGGACGAACCCGACATCGCGTGGCGCGGCTATGCGATGGGGCTTGCCCATAAGCATCTGGCCGAAATGCAAGCGCATAGCGCCATCAGCCACCCCCCGCATTTTTCGCCGCAAGTCATCCCCGCCTTTCGCGGGATGGCGGTGCATGTCCCGCTGCACCGCGCCGCCGACCCGCGTATCGCAGATGGCGGCGCGATGTTGGCCGCGCTTGGCGCCCATTATGCCGGATCGCCCATGGTGCAGGTGGCGGAGCTTTTGCCTGAAGAATTATTGCTGCGGCGCGCTGAGGCACTGAGCGATGCAATGCGCCTTTATGTCGCGCGCAGCGAGGATGGGCAGTTGGTGCAATTGGTCGCCATGCTCGACAATCTGGGCAAGGGTGCGGGCGGCGCGTGCGTCCAGAACCTCAACATCATGTGCGGTTTGCCGGAAACGGTAGGCTTGATGCTGTAATTTCCTGAACGCGCGGTTCAGCGCTGATGCAGCAAAAGAGGCCTAATCCTTCCCCCAATCAACCCCGCCAAGGGGTGAGGAGGATCGCCATGAACCGCAAATATTGGACGATGATATTGCTCGCCGGGGTGAGCACACTCACCCCCACTGTCGCATCGGCACAAGGATTTGGTGACCGCATCATACGCGAAGCGCGCGGCGACAACGGCCCGCGTAATGATGCACCCCGCGTCCATGTCCCGCGCCCTGCCCCCGTTCCGCGCGCGAACCCACCGCGCGCCGACGCACCGCGCAGCGACGCCCCCCGTCCCGACCGACCGCGCAGCGAAGCGCCGCGCTGGAACCGTGGTGGCGATGGTGGGCCGCGCTGGAATGGGCAGAATCGCCCCGACACGCCCCGCAGCGATCGCACACCGGATAATCGTGGCGATTGGCGTGGCAATGACCGCAGCGATGGTCGCAGCAATGGCGGTGGTCGCGGCTGGAACCGTGACAATCGTGGCGAGGATGGCGCGCGCGACATGCCGCGCTGGAACCGCCCCGACCGTCCGGATACAAATCTGCCCACCCCGACCCCGCGCCGCTGGAACCGTGACGAAACCCGCGGGCAGGATGGTGGTCGCGACTGGCAGAACCGCCGTGACGAACATCGGGACGGTCGGGGCGTCGGGCGCGGTGCTTGGCA
>CAUJJQ010000123.1 GCA_963205285.1 Pseudomonadota bacterium
AATCACAATCGCCAGAACGAGTGTGATGACGGCCAATGTTGTGACGATCAACAGGTCCTGCGTGCGTCGCTGGTTGTGCCGCGCCTTACTCACAATTCAGGCAAAAAGTCCGGCACCGACAAATACCGCTCACCGGTGTCATAGTTAAAGCCGAGGATGCGCGCATCGCGGCCCAATTTGTTGAGCACCTGCCCAATGGCGGCGAGCGTCGCGCCCGATGATATGCCGACCAGCATCCCTTCCTCCCGCGCGGCGCGGCGCGCCATTTCCTTGGCATCCTCCGCCTCCACCAGCAAAGCGCCGGTCAGCAATTGGGTGTGGAGGTTGGCGGGGATGAACCCCGCGCCCAACCCCTGTATCGGGTGGGGGCCGGGTGCACCGCCCGAAATGACCGGTGATTGGCTGGGTTCGACCGCATAGATTTGCACAGCCGGCCATGCCGCCTTCAAAACCTGCGCCACCCCGGTGATATGCCCGCCGGTGCCAACGCCGGTAACAATGGCGTCGAGCGGCGCATCCGCAAAATCGGCCAAAATCTCCTGCCCCGTGGTGCGCACATGGACGTCAATATTGGCCGGATTTTCAAACTGCTGCGGCATCCAGCTGTTGGGCGTTTGTTCGACCAGTTCCAGCGCGCGTTCAATCGCACCCTTCATCCCCTTTTCGCGCGGGGTCAGGTCAAAGGTCGCGCCATAGGCCAGCATCAGGCGGCGACGCTCCACACTCATGCTTTCGGGCATGACGAGGATCAGGCGATATCCCTTTACCGCAGCCACCATGGCAAGGCCGATACCGGTGTTGCCGCTGGTCGGTTCGATAATCGTGCCGCCGGGCTTCAGGCTGCCGTCGCGCTCGGCAGTTTCAATCATCGACAGGGCGATGCGATCCTTAATCGATCCGCCGGGGTTGCTGCGTTCGGATTTTATCCAAACCTGTGCATCGCCAAAAATGCGGTTGATGCGGATGTGCGGCGTGTTGCCGATGGTTTGCAATATATTGTCGGCCTTCATCGCCATGCTCCTCTTGGCGTGGACTCGTGTCCACATCGTGCTTGCCGCCCCTATGCCGCAAAAGCCCCGGCGTGACGAGGGGGGAAGGGTAGTCGAGCGGGCTAGATATTATTGGGTGGGTCAAAGCTGCGCGCGTTACGTAATTCGGGGAACACCCGCGCCCACCAAAGCGTAATCAGTGCCGCCCCCGCGCCGCCCGCCACCACCGCGCCCACCGGGCCGAGCAGTGCCGCCGCAATCCCCGATTGCACTTCTCCCAATTCATTGGACGCCGAAATGGCAACGCCCGACACCGCCGAAACGCGCCCGCGCATCGCATCGGGGGTGTGCAATTGGACGAGGCTGTTACGCACAAAGACCGACAGCATGTCAAACCCGCCGACAAAGGCGAGGCTGAGTAGCGCCACCGCCATGTCCAGCCGCAATATCGGCCCAAATCCCGGCAGGTTGAGTGGCTGCGACGGAGTGAGCGCCGACAGGCCAAAGCCGATGGTGGCAATGCCAAAGCCAACCACCGCTGCCAGCATTTTGACGCCCACATTGGTTTTGAGCGGGCGGATCGAAAAATAAAGGCCGATTATCACCGAACCGAGCGCGGGTGCAGCGCGCAACTGCCCCAGCCCCTCCGCCCCGACATGCAATATATCGCGCGCATAAACGGGGAGCAGCGCGGTCGCCCCGCCCATCAGCACCGCAAACAGGTCGAGCGTTATCGCGCCGAGCAAACAACGATGCCCGCGCTCATTGGTCAGCCCATCAATCATCTGGCGAATGGGGTGGATATGTTGCGCCATCGGTGGCGGCACCACGGGGCGGATCGGCCCCAGAGCACCAATCGCCAGCAGCAAAAACCCGCACGCCATCCAATAAGCAAGGTCGGGCCGCACAGCGTAGAGGAGGCCGCCGACCGCCGGCCCGGCGACGGTTGCGCTCTGCCACGCGATGCTCGACAGCGCGATGGCGCGCGGCAGCGACCCTGCGGGGACGATATTGGGCGCAATCGACGACATGGCTGGGCCGATAAAAACGCGCGCCACCCCGTGCAGCGCGGCGAGCAGGAACAGCAGTGGCAGCGTCAACCAATCATGATATGTCGCCAGCGCCAATGTCAGCGCGATGACAAGGTCGATGCCATCGGCAACCATCGCCACCCGACCGCGTTCGAAACGGTCGGCCACCCAACCGGCAAAGGGCGTGAGCAGGAATAGCGGAATAAACTGCGCCAACCCCAGCATGCCGAGCAGAAAACTCGCTCCGCCGATGCTGTAACCATAATCGCTGCGCGCCAGATCATATGTCTGCCAGCCGAGCACGATGATCATCGCCATCGTCGCAAAGGATGCCGAAAAACGCGCCAACCACAAAAAGCGGAAATCGCCTATCGAAAATGGGTGCGGGGCGTCCGCGCCGGCCACGCCGCTCATCCGCCGGTTTCCTGCCCGCGCGCGGGGTCAACCGCCTCTATCGCGGTGAATAAATCGGCGAGCGCCGCGCGGTCACGCACGGGGATTTCGGGCCGCCATATTTCAAACAATAATATGGTGCGGTCGCTCGTCCCGCGGTTCCATGCTTCATGTTCGATGCTATCGTCGAAAATCAGCATCTCCCCAAATTGCCAGCTTCGCGTTTCAGAACCGACACGCAAGCCGCAGCCTTCGGGCGTAACCAGCGGCAGATGACAGATAAGCCGCGTGTTGAGCAGCCCATGATGCGGCTTGATATGGGTGCCCGGTTTGAGGCGCGAATATAAAGCCATGGGGGAACGGCCTGCTATGTGCGGTTGCGGTGCACGCGCCAGTGCTGCCATGGTGAGCGGGGCGGCGGCGGACAGCGCGGTCGGCGTGCCGCCTTGCCATAAATAGCCCGCACCCCAACTGGGGTCTTCGAGTAAATGGTTGACGGGCGCTGGGCGGTTGTCGAGCCGCGCCACATAGGGGACGAAAGCATCGCTCAGCGCCAGATATTCATCGCGTAACGCCTCTGCCGCTGCTTCAAAATCCGCCACCCAGTCGAATGCATCGCGTGCATAAAATTGCCGCTGCGGCAGGCCGGGGTAATAAAACATGCTGGGCTGCTGAAAAAACAGCTCGCGCCGTGCGAACAGCAAATCGACGCTGGCGTGAAAATCGGCGCTGGCCCCGGCAACGGCGGCGCTATCCGTCAACGCCTGTTCGATATGGCGGGTGAAATCCTCCCCCGATTTGGCGCAATAGGCTGCGGCGCGTTGCAACAAGGGTTGGAGTGCAGCGGGCGCGCCGCGTGATGCCGCGCCCAACGCGCCGCGAAACCATGCGGCGGCGGCGCGCGTATCGCTCAGCCGGTCAAAGGCATCGCCCATGGCGAGCTGCGCCGCCACATCCTGGGGCTGCAATTTGAGGATGCGGTGCAGCACCGCCACCTCGGCGTGCGTGTCGCCGAGCATCTGGTTCGCCTGCGCCATCAGCCATAGCGCGCCCGCATCCAAATCTGGCGCATCGCCCAGCAGCACCAACGCATCACCCGCACGGCCGCCGCGCAGCGCCAATGCCGCTTCGGATTTGCGCTGGGGCAGGGCGGGATCAGTCATGCGATGGTGACAAAGCTGTCGAGCACGCGTTTTTGCCCATTGTCGCCAAAATCCACCTCCAGCTTGTTGGCGTCGATGTCGCAGATGACGCCATAGCCGAACTTGTCATGAAAGACGCGCATGCCGATGGCAAGGTCGCTGCGCGCCTTTGCCCCGACGCTGGGACTGGCGGGCACGCGCCGCGCCTCCACCATGCGGGCGGGCTCGTGCGAAAAATTGCCCTGCGCGCGCTGCCAACCCGGCCCGCGCCCGGTGCTACGCGCGACATTGGCAAATGGATCGCCGCCTTGTGCCCAATTGGCGCGCCACATGGTTTCACCGCCGCCCATCGTTGTTTCGACATCCACATGGTCGTCGGGCAATTCGGCCAAAAAGCGTGACGGGATGGCACTTTGCCATTGGCCGTACACCCGGCGGTTAGCGGCGTGGAGGATGGTGCAGCGCTGCCGCGCGCGTGTGATGGCAACATAGGCGAGGCGGCGTTCCTCCTCCAACGCGCCCAGCCCCCCTTCGTCGAGCGCGCGCTGCGAAGGGAAAAGCCCATCCTCCCACCCCGCGAGGAAGGTTTCATTGAATTCCAACCCCTTGGCAGCGTGGATGGTCATGATGGTGACCCCCGGTTCCTCATCCGCCCCCTCTTTATCCATCACCAGCGATACATGGTCGAGGAAAGCAGCCAGATCCTCATATTCCTCCATCGCGCGGACAAGTTCGCTTAGGTTTTCGAGCCGCCCGGCCGCTTCGGCGCTGCGATCGGCCTGCAACATTGCGGTATAGCCCGATTCTTCGAGGATTATTTGCATCAGCGCGCCATGGCTGGTGGTCACTGCAAGGTCGCGCCAATGCGCGATGAGCGCCGCAAATTGGCCAAGCCCGCGCCGCGCCTGCGGTGTGCCGCTATCGCGCGCCTGCATGGTGGCAATGGCGCTGAGCAGCGGCATGCGATCTGCGCGCGCTATCTGGTGGAGCAGCGCCATCGCCTTGTCACCAATGCCGCGTTTGGGCTGGTTGACGATGCGTTCAAAGGCGAGGTCATCGGCCCCCTGATTGACGATGCGCAGATAGGCAATTGCATCGCGGATTTCGGCCCGTTCGTAAAAACGAAAGCCGCCGACCACGCGATAGGGCATGCCGATATGGATGAAGCGTTCTTCAAATTCGCGTGTCTGAAACCCCGCCCGGACGAGGATGGCTGCACCATCGAGCGGTTCGCCCCGCCGCATCCGCCCCTCCAGCGCCTCGCCGACATGGCGTGCTTCCTCTGGCCCGTCCC
>CAUJJQ010000124.1 GCA_963205285.1 Pseudomonadota bacterium
CATGCCACCCGGCATTGCGGGCATGGAAGGCTTGTCTTCAGGCGCTTCCGAGATGGCGGCTTCCGTCGTGATGAGGAGGCCGGCAACCGATGCCGCATCCTGAAGTGCGGTGCGCACGACCTTGGTCGGGTCGATAACGCCCGAAGCCTTGAGGTTTTCATAGGTGTCGGTCGCAGCGTTAAAGCCTTGATCTTCCTTGCCTTCGCGCAGCAGATTGCCGGCAACCACCGCACCGTCATGCCCCGCATTGGCGGCAATCTGGCGGATCGGTGCTTCGATAGCCTTACGCACGATGTCGATACCGCGCGTCTGGTCGTCGTTCGCACCCTTCAGCCCGTCGAGCGCCTTTGTGGCGTAGAGGAGCGCGGTGCCACCGCCCGGAACAATGCCTTCTTCGACGGCAGCGCGGGTTGCGTGCAGCGCATCGTCAACGCGGTCCTTGCGTTCCTTGACTTCGATTTCGGTCGCGCCGCCGACCTTGATCACGGCAACCCCGCCCGCCAGTTTGGCGAGGCGTTCTTGCAGCTTTTCACGGTCATAATCGCTGGTCGTGGTTTCGATCTGCGCACGGATTTGTTCAACGCGTGCCTTGATCGCGTCGGCTTCGCCTGCGCCATCGACGATGGTCGAATTATCCTTGTCGATGGTGACGCGCTTGGCCTGACCCAGCATGCCGAGCGTGACATTTTCCAGCTTGATGCCGAGGTCTTCGGAAATCATCTCCCCCTTGGTCAGGATGGCGATATCCTGCAACATCGCCTTGCGACGGTCGCCAAAGCCCGGGGCCTTGACCGCTGCAACCTTTAACCCGCCACGCAGACGGTTGACGACCAGCGTCGCCAGCGCTTCGCCTTCGATATCTTCGGCGATGATCAACAGCGGACGACCCGACTGCACAACGCTTTCCAAAATCGGCAACATCGATTGCAGGTTCGACAATTTCTTTTCGTGGATCAGGATATAGGGATCCTGAAGCTCGACAATCATCTTTTCTGGGTTGGTGATGAAATAGGGGCTGAGGTAGCCACGGTCGAACTGCATCCCTTCGACAACGTCGAGTTCAAATTCCAGACCCTTGGCTTCTTCGACGGTGATGACACCTTCTTTGCCAACTTTTTCCATCGCTTCGGCGATTTTTTCGCCAACTTCGATGTCGCCATTGGCCGAAATAATGCCGACCTGTGCGATTTCGGCAGTGCCCGAAACCGGCGTCGAACGCGCTTTCAAATCATCAACCACTTTGGAGACGGCAAGGTCGATACCACGCTTTAGATCCATCGGGTTCATGCCAGCGGCAACCGACTTCATCCCTTCGCGCACGATGGCCTGAGCCAAAACGGTCGCGGTGGTGGTGCCGTCGCCAGCAGCGTCATTTGCCTTGGATGCAACTTCGCGCAGCATTTGCGCGCCCATATTTTCGAACTTGTCCTTCAGTTCGATTTCCTTGGCAACCGTCACCCCATCCTTGGTGATGCGCGGTGCGCCAAAGCTCTTATCGAGGACGACGTTACGACCCTTGGGGCCGAGCGTGACCTTTACCGCATCGGCAAGGATATCGACCCCGCGCAAAATGCGTTCGCGCGCGTCGCGCGAAAATTTGACGTCCTTAGCAGCCATGAGACTGTTCCTTTCCAAAACCGCAGAAAACTGCGTAACTTCACACTATAAAACCAACATTCCGGCAGGCTTGCCGCTCAGGCGAGGATGCCCAAAATGTCCGATTCCTTCATGATGATCAGGTCTTCGCCATCGACCTTGACCTCTGTGCCCGACCATTTGCCGAACAGGATCTTGTCGCCAGCCTTGACGTCGAGCGGGATGCGATCGCCATCTTCGTTATAGGCGCCTTCGCCAACCGAAATGACTTCACCTTCCTGCGGCTTTTCCTTGGCCGTATCGGGGATGATGATCCCGCCAGCGGACTTTTCCTCCGCCTCCAGGCGACGGACGAGCACGCGGTCGTGCAACGGACGAAATTGCATGGGTTTTGCTCCAACTAAATATGCGTTTCTGGCACTCAACGATCTGGAGTGCCAACAATCGGCCATATGGGTGGGGGGGCTTGGTGCGTCAAGGGGCGCGTAGGCTGTTTAGGACAATTTTAGCATTGATTGTGCGAATAGCATTGGATGGCCGAAGCTGACCCAAAAATCCCGCAGTATGTTTCTAGCAGGGACGATTACGAACTCGAATGTCACGCAACACGTAGTCGATTTATCGATGCTTTTGCGAAGATGGAATGCGCTGTTTCAAAATTTGCAGCAACGTTGGGTATCGAACATAACACAACCATACCGTTTGGGAATTTGGTCAAAGATTTAGAAAAATATTTAAAAAACGAAAAGGTAAATAAAAAATTTCAACCAATTAAAAATGACATTTTACAGATAAATAGTCTGAGAAATCGCATAGTTCACTCACGGCTAAAAGTCATTTTTGGACAAAATGTTGATGAAACACATGTAATATTCTTTCACATTCCAGATAATAATTACGAAGCAACCGTAATAACCCTAACAGAAATCAAAGAACGGCTCAAACATCTTCATAGCTTAAGTAACCGAATCAATCAACTGACTGAGAATCTAACCCCAGCCGATCCCGCGCCGACCAGCGCCAAACCAGCAACGACGCCGTCAAAATAAGGCCGATGGCAAGACCGAACCACACACCCTGTCCGGCCAGCGGGGTCCAGAAACCCAGCCAGATGGCGCAGCTAAAACCGCCCGCCCAATATCCGGTGATCGCAATCGCCATCGGCACGCGGGTGTCCTGCACCCCACGCAGCGCCGATGCGGCGACAACCTGTGTCCCGTCGAATAATTGGAACGCCGCTGCCACCGCCAGATATTGCAGCGCCAGTACCACCACCTGTTGATTGGCGGGGTCGGCAATGTCGATATAGGCCGCGACCAAAATCTGCGGCGCGCCCCAGATCAGCAGTGCTGACAGCGACATAAATGCTAACCCCATGACAATCGCCGTCCAGCCCGCGCGGCCAACCCCTGCCCTGTCCCCTGCACCATAGGCCAGTCCGACACGGATCGTCGCCGCCTGTCCAATGCCAAAGGGTATCTGGAAAATCAGCGCAATAATTTGCAGCGCGATGGTATGCGCGGCGAGCGGTGCCTCACCCATCCGCCCCATCAGAAATGCCGCACCGGAAAACAGCCCGGCCTCTGCCAAAATCGTGCCGCCAATCGGCAGGCCGATGGCCAATAATTCGCGCATCCGTCCCCATTCAGCGCGCCACAGTCGACCGAAAATATGGAAACGACGAAAACGCCGATCGCTTTCAATTATAACGATATAGGCCAGACATGTGACAAATGTTGTGAAGATGCTGGCAATGCCAGACCCCGCAAGGCCCATACGCGGAAAGCCAAAATGGCCAAATACCAACAGGTAATTGCCCAATATATTGACGCCGAGCGCAACCAGCGTGACCATGGTGGCAATCGTCGCCCTGCCCAATGTCGAAACAAAGGCGCGCAGCACCGCCGCAATGAGCGCAAAGGGCATCGACCACATTAAAATATGGGTAAAATATGCCGCTGTTGCCGCCAAATGGGCGGGCTGTCCGGTCAGCCGCATAAAGGGACCAACCAGCAGGCACAGCGCGATGGACACCAGTGATGCGACAATCGCCAGCCATAATGCCATGCGCACGGTGCGGCGCACCTGACGCACCGCATGTTTACGCGCGCCAATTTCGGCGGCAATCAACGCCGATGCCGCCATCAACAGGCCGGTCATCGTCCAAAGCAGCAGGCCGACCACCGAAACGGCGAGTGAGGATGCGGCGAGCGGCCCTGCCCCCAGCCGCGCGATGAAGATCACATCGCTGGCATAAACCGCCATTTGCAGCAGATTGGCAGCCGCCAGCGGCCCCGCAAGGCGCAGCAATTCCACCGCTTCACCGCGTGTTGCGGTCAGCGCAAAGGGGCGATCGGTTTCGACCATGGTGGGCGCTGGTAGCAGCAGCGTGGCTACAGATATAGATGGCGGGGCGGATGCGGCGCAGTTTGTCGGTCACCTGTGCCTTTTATGCATGGCGAGAACCGGTCAGCGCGGTGGATTTACAGCCCTGCTGTATTACATTAAATATACGCCCCATGACAGCCACAACCGCGCAGGGCGAAACCCCCGTCCCCACCCCGCCCGCCAACCGACCGAATTGGACCACCGGCCAGGTCTTACGCTTTTTCTGGCGCGCGCTGGTCGGCATAAAGGACGCGCTCGTCCTCCTCTTCATGTTGTTATTTTTCGGAATATTGTTCACCCTGCTCGCCGGAAGGCCCAACAGCGCGGCCTATATCGGCGACGGGGCGTTATTGCTGCGGCTTGACGGCACGGTCAGCGAACAGCCTGCCCCTGCCGACCCGCTCGCCGCGCTGTCCGGCAATTTGCCGCTGCGCGAATTTCGCCGCGACGACATTGTCCGCGCGCTCGAAGCCGCAGCGGGGGATGACCGGGTAAAGGCGGTCGTGCTCGACCTCGACCGATTTATGGGCGGCGGACAGGTCGCGCTTGGTGACATTGCCGAGGCGCTGGACAAGGTGCGCGCGGCGCGCAAACCCGTGCTCGCCTATGCCACCGGCTATAGCGATGATGCCTATCAATTGGCCGCGCATGCCAGCGAAGTCTGGACCGAACCGGGCGGCGGCGGGTTAATCGCCGGGCCGGGAGGAAACCGTCTATATTACAAAGGTTTGCTCGACAATATTGGCATCAATACGCATATATACCGCGTCGGCACCTATAAAAGTTTTGTCGAACCCTTTACCCGCGCCGACCAAAGCCCCGAAGCGCGCGAGGCGACGAACGCCTACCTCTCCGTCCTGTGGTCACGCTGGCAGGATGGGGTGCGCCGCGCCCGTCCGCGCGCCAATCTGGACGCGATGTTGACCGACCCTGCTGCGGCTATTCGCGCGGCGGGCGGCGACAGTGCAGAGGCGGCGCGGCGCGCCGGACTGGTTGACCGCATCGGCAGCCGATTGGACTTTGACCGGCGAGTGGCCGAAATCGTCGGCAGCGAAGATGACGCGCGGCCATGGGATTGGAAACGCATCCGCCTGTCCGCCTATGTCGATGCCCACCCGATAGAGGAAAATGGCACCCCCATCGCGGTCATCCCGGTGGTCGGCGACATCGTCGATGGCAAGGCACCTGCGGGAACGGCGGGCGGCGAAACCATCGCAGCCCATATTCTCGACGCCGTGGCGGATGAAGATGTGAAGGCAATTGTCCTGCGCGTCGACAGTCCGGGCGGGTCGGTGCTGGCATCCGAACGCATCCGCACCGCGCTGTTACAGGCAAAGGCGCGCCGATTGCCGATTGTCGTTTCGATGGCCAATGTCGCGGCATCGGGCGGTTTCTGGGTCTCCACCCCCGCTGACCGCATCTTTGCCGAACCCGACACCATTACGGGCAGTATCGGCGTTTTCGCCATCATCCCCAGCTTTGAACGGGTGCTCGGCCGTTATGGCATTACCAGCGACGGGGTGACGACAACGCCCTTGTCCGGACAGCCCGACGTGACGGGCGGCACCAACGCGGCGTTTGACGCACTGGCACAGGCGAGCGTCGATAACATCTATGCCCGTTTCACAAATCTGGTCGCGACTTCGCGGCATATGCCGGTTGAACGGCTGCGCACCATCGCCGAAGGGCGCGTGTGGGCGGGCGCGGATGCGCGGCAAAACGGCCTCATCGATGCTTTTGGCGGCATGCCGGAGGCGATGGCAGAGGCGGCGCGGCTCGCCCGGATCGACCCGGCAGAAACCTATCCCCGATATTTTGAGGATGGCCCCGACCCGTTCAGCGAAATGCTCCAAAAATGGACCGATGATGGCGGTGATGAGGCGCAGGATGCCCGCGCCCCTGTCGGTTGGCTGGCGCAAAGCGCATGGGCGCGCCAGGCATGGACGAGCGCAATGATCGCCGATTTGCAGCGCATGGTGCGCGGCGGCGGGGTGGAGGCAAGCTGCCTGAGCTGCGCTGGATTTCTGCCGCCCCGCGCGCCACGGGCTGAGGATGAGGGGTTGATGCTGCGCTGGCTGGGTCTGGCGGGCTAGGCAGCCACGCTCACCACGCTGCGGGCATGCTCGGCAATGGCGTCGGCAATCTGATCGACTAGTTCAAGCGGCAGATCATGCCCCATGCCCGGGATTTCGAGCAGCTTTGCGCCAGCGATATGCGCCGCAGTGTCGCGCCCACCCTCCACCGGCACCAGCGGATCATCCGTCCCATGGATGACCAATGTCGGTATTTTTACGTGCGCCAAAATGCCCCGCCGGTCGCCATCAGCGATAATCGCCGCCATATGGCGGACAAAGGCGGGGGGATAATAGCTGCGTTGCTGATCCGCCGCGACGCGTGCGCGCAACCGCGCCGCATCCGCCGGATAGGCGGGCGAGCCGATCGCGCGCGCCG
>CAUJJQ010000125.1 GCA_963205285.1 Pseudomonadota bacterium
CAGATGCCGCCGCTGGCCGTGCGCCAGTGGGTAGCGAGGTTCTGCCCTATGCCAACCAGCCGGGTGCAGAGGTGGTGCAGCGGCAGGTCATGATTTCAGGCGACCAATTGGTTGAGGCGCGACAGGATTTCGACCAGACCAGCGGGATGCCGGTGGTGTCCATCCGTTTCAACGGCGCGGGTGCAACGACATTTTCCCGGATTACGCGCGAAAATGTTGGCAAAAGATTCGCAATGATTGTCGATGGCAAGATTTTGTCGGCCCCTTCGATTAACGAGCCGATCAACGGGGGCTCCGCGCAGATTTCGGGCGGCTTTACCGTCGAAAGCGCGTCCACTATGGCGATTGCGCTGAAATCCGGCGCATTGCCGGTCAAATTGTCGGTGGTGGAGGAACGGACCGTCGGCCCCGACCTCGGCAAAGAATCAATCGCCCAGGGCGCCATTGCGGGCATCGGTGCCACGTTTGCGACTCTGCTTTTCATGCTTGCGGTGTATGGCCGTTTCGGCATCTATGCTAATTTAGCTTTGATATTCAATATCTTGTTGATTGTCGGCACCATGGCACTGACCGGTTCGGTGCTGACCCTGCCGGGGATTGCGGGCTTTGTCCTCACCATCGGTGCGGCGGTTGACGCCAACGTGTTGATTAATGAACGTATCCGCGAAGAATTACGACGCGGCAGGCGGGTGATCGCGGCAGTCGAAACCGGATATAAGGAGGCGAGCCGCGCCATTTTCGACGCCAACATCACCAATGTCATCGCTGCCGCGATCATGTTTGTTTTTGGTTCCGGCCCGATAAAGGGCTTTGCCGTCGTGCTGACCATCGGCATTATTACATCAGTGTTCACTGCCGTGACTGTCAGCCGCATGTTCGTTGCCGGTTGGTTGCGCCGCGCGCGACCAGCAAGCCTGCAAATCTGATACCGGTGGAGGAAGCCCCATGAAACTTTTAAAGCTGGTACCAGACAATACCAATTTTCGCTTTTTGCGCTGGCGCAATATCGCCATGGGCATTTCTTTCCTGTGCATCATCGCGTCGGTTGCGCTGCTCGCGACGCGCGGCCTTAATTTCGGGATCGATTTTGTCGGCGGACAGACGGTGCGCGTCGCCTTTCGCGAAGTTCCCGATATTGACCAGTTGCGCGACACGGTGGACGCGGTCACCGAAGGCGATGCAGTGGTGCAGGAATTTGGTTCCCCGCGCGACATAGCCATCCGCACCGCGCTGCCCGAAGGGGGCGGCAAGGAAGCATCCGACCGCGCCGCCGAACAATTACAAGCGGCGATCCGCGCGCGTTATCCCGATGCGACGATTTCATCGGTAGATACGGTGTCGGGCAAGGTTTCGGGCGAATTGCTGCAAACCGGTGCGTGGTCGCTCGCGCTCGCGATGCTGGCGATTTCGGTGTATATCTGGTTTCGCTTTGAATGGCAGTTCGGGGTCGGGGCGCTGTTTGGCCTGTTCCACGACGTCACCTTGACGCTGGGTTTTTTCGCCCTGACCCAGCTTGAATTTAACCTCAACATCGTCGCGGCGCTGCTGACCATCATCGGCTATAGTTTGAACGATACCATCGTCGTTTATGACCGAATTCGCGAAAATCTGCGCAAATACCGACGGATGGGGATTATCGAGCTTCTCGATCTCAGCATCAACGAAACGCTGTCACGCACGGTGATGACCAGCCTTACCATGTTGATCGCACTCGCCATTTTGCTGTTCGTCGGGCCAGAAGTTATCTTTGGCTTCACCGCCGCGATGCTGCTTGGCATCTTCATCGGCACCTATAGCTCTGTCTATATGTCGGCGCCGATTTTGGTTTGGCTCAAGGTTGGGCCGGACAGTTTTGTCGCGCAGGATGATGGGGACAAGCCGGGTCGCGGCGAAGGCTATGGTGCGGTGGTTTAAGCCACCCGCTTGCCACCCTTCCACAGCGCGCGCACACGCCCCTCCACCCCCAGCCCGTCAAAGGGCGTGTTGCTGGCGCGGGCGGGGCTTTGCCGTGCATCAATCCGCCATACGGTGTCCGGATCAATCAGCGCCAGATCCGCTTCTGCGCCGATGTTGAGCGTGCCAACGTCGAGACCGAGCAATCGCGCCGGGGTGCGGGCGATAAGGTGAAACAGGCGGGGCAGAGTAACATAACCATCGCGCACAAGGCCGAGGCTGAGCGCCAGCAGGCTCGCTGCGCCTGCCATGCCGGGTTGTGCAGCGGCAAAGGGCAGGCGCTTATCCTCCGGCCCGCGCGGGTCATGGCCCGACGCGATCACATCAACCGTCCCGTCGCTGAGCGCCTCCAGCGCGGCTTGCCGATCATCCTCCTGCCGCAAGGGCGGGGAAAGGCGGGCAAAGCTGCGCCATTCACCCAGCGCAAGGTCGGACAATAGCAGATGGGCAGGGGTTATGCCGCAGGTGACGGGCAAGCCCGCCGCCTTAGCCCGGCGGACGATGTCGAATCCTGCGCGCGTCGTCACTTGCCGGAAATGCAGCGGGGCGCCCGCAACCTCCACCAGCGCCATATCGCGTGCGATGGCGATGGATTCAGCGGCGGCGGGGGCGGCGGCAAGGCCAAGGCGCATCGCCATTTCTCCCTCCGTCGCGACGGCGCTGTGGACCAACCCTTCATCCTCTGCATGGGTGATGGTGACCAGCCCCAGACCCCCCGCATAGCGCAACAGATTGAGCATCAACGCGCTGTCGGCGATTCGTTGCCGTCCGGTTGCAACAGCCCGAGCACCCGCCTGCTGCATCAGGCCGATTTCGGCGAGCTCAGCACCTGCAAGGTCGCGGGTCGCAGCGGCGAGCGGGTGAATCCATAAATCGGGCTTGCCTGCCTTGGCCGCGCGTTCGATCAGCCCCGGATTGTCGAGCGGGGGCGGCCCATCGGGCATCAACGCGATGCGGGTGATACCACCGGCATGACAAGCGGCCATGTCGGTTGCGAATACGCCCAAATCGACAATGCCGGGGGTGAGAAGCGCGCCCTTTGCATCGACAATGTCGGCGTCGGGCGCCGTCACATCGCCCGTGGCCATGATGCGGCCATCACGGATCAGCAGCGCGCCAGAGTTAACGTCGCTGTGCGTCGGGCAGACCAGCCGCGCGTTGGTAATCAGTGTCGCTCTCATGCCCAACCCTCCACCCCACGCTGTGCGCGGGTCAGCACGTCGAGGCAGGCCATGCGCACCGCCACGCCCATTTCCACCTGTTCGGTAATCGCGCTGCGTTCGGGGTCGTCGGCAATTGCGCTGTCGATCTCCACCCCCCGGTTCATCGGGCCGGGGTGCATGACCAGCGCGTCGGGCTTTGCCAACTTCAGGCGCGCCGCATCCAACCCGAACAGTGCATGATATTCGCGCAGGCTGGGAAAAAATCCGCCATCCATCCGTTCGGTCTGGAGGCGTAGCATCATGACAACGTCGGCCCCCTCCAGCGCAGGTTCGATACGGGTAAAGCGCGCTGCGCCATAGGCATCGACGCATTCGGGCACCAATGTCGCTGGGCCAGCAACGCGCACCTCTGCACCCAAGGTGGCGAGTGCAATCATGTTCGAACGGGCAACCCGGCTGTGGCGAATATCACCACAAATGGTGACAACCAGCCCGTCGATCCGTCCCTTGCGCCGCCTTATGGTCAGCGCGTCAAGCAATCCCTGCGTTGGGTGTTCGTGCCAGCCGTCGCCGGCGTTTAGCACCGGACAATCCACTTTGTCGGCAATCAGAGCGACCGCGCCGCTCATCGCATGGCGGATGGTGATGGCATCAGCGCGCATGGCATTGAGTGTCACCGCCGTGTCGATCAGCGTTTCACCCTTTTTGATGCTTGATTGCGCAGCGGCCATGTTGACGACATCGGCACCCAGTCTTTTTCCAGCAATTTCAAAAGATAAGAGCGTGCGTGTCGAGTTTTCAAAAAATGCGTTGATTAGGGTGAGACCATGTAGCGCATCTGACCTAATGGCTCGTTTGGTGCGCGCGGCATCGGCCCATCGCTCCGCCTCATCGAGCAGGAA
>CAUJJQ010000126.1 GCA_963205285.1 Pseudomonadota bacterium
ATTCAGATCGACATGATCTTCGATGGCCATGCGCCTTCCCCCATAAATGCCATGGGGGTCAGCCCCCCGGCTTTGGCGCGACCCCCTGTGCACCGGCCCTGTCTTGGTGCAGGACGATCAAATGCAACGGATAGTGTCTAATGGATAAATATCAGCGATAAAAGCCCCAATGCGGCAAAAATCGCCTGTAAATTGGCAGCAATTTTTGGGACTGGATGTGATCGGGCGCACGCTTGCTCTGGCGCGGCGACGACAAGATGCTAACAGGCGCTAGATTATGCGGGGGAAGGGTGGACTATGGCGGACACACAGGCAGCGACAGATAGCGCGGCTGAGGCGGCAACGGCGGCAACAACCCGGTCACCATTGATGCGCTGGGCGCTGCTGATTCTCGCTGCATTGATGCTGGTTGGTGCGCTCGGTTTTGCATTGTGGCGCGGCGGCTGGATGGGGGGCGATGCCCCTGCCGCAAGCAGCGCGCCCAGCGGTGATTTAGCGGCGCTGGAGGCGGCGACGCGCAACAACCCCGACGACATCAGGGCATGGCAGCAATTGGGCGATGGGCGGTTCGATGCGCGCGATTATGGCGGGGCGGTCATCGCCTATCGCCGGGTGACCGAGTTGGCCCCGGCGGTTGCGGGCAATTGGTCCGTGCTGGGGGAGTCGCTCGTACTCGCTTCTACGCGCGATCCCATCCCCCCTGAGGCGCTGGCCGCGTTTAACCGCGCCATTGCGCTCGATGCAAAGGATCCGCGCGCGCGCTATTTCCTCGCCGCCAAGCGCGACATCGACGGCGACCATCAAGGCGCAATTGACGCGTGGTTCGCCTTGCTGGCCGATACGCCGCAGGGTGCACCATGGGAGGTTGATGTCCGCCGCACCATCGAACAGGTGGCAGAACGCAATGAGATCAACGTCGCATCGCGCCTTGCCGCCGTCCGGCAACGCGCGCTGACACCCGAAGAATTGCCGGTCGCCGCGCGCGCCATCCCCGGCCCCAATCGTCAGCAGATGCAGGACGCTGCGGCGCTGCCCAAGGGGCAGCAGGACATGATGATAGAGGGGATGGTCGATGGCCTCGAGCAACGGTTGGTTGCCAACCCGCAACAGGTCGATCGCTGGATAATGTTGATGCGGTCGCGGATGTCTTTGGGGGAGAGCCAAAAACCAGGGGATGCGCTGCGTCGGGCGATTGCCGCCAACCCGGCTGCGGAACAACGGCTGCGGGCAGAGGCACGGTTGCTGCAGGTGCCGGGGGCTTAAACGGCCGGGACATGGCGCGCGCAGTCAGCGTGCCCCTGCTTAGGCCGGAGCATATTTCTCCCCCCCTTCGGCATTCCCATATGCCGATCCAGTGTGAAAACACCCACCCCCTAACCCCCTCCCGCATGCGGGAGGGGGGATATAGTCTCTGCGCCCTCGATCATCCGTTCGTGTCGAGCGAAGTCGAGACACGAGCGAAGTCGAGACACGGACGGGTGCGTCGCTGCGCCAACCTCTTGGCGTATTTGGCGCGAACCGGAAAAGCCCCTCCACCAATGGGGAGGATTTGGCGCACATTACCAAAAGTTCATTTGGGTGCGCGTTGGCGCGCGCTTAGCCTTGTCCCGTCCGCATGATCGCGGATCATTTCGTGGGAGGCGAAGGTGAAAAAATCACAATTTGGCGTCGCGTTGGCGCTCGACGATTTGCCGCAGATTGACGCGGTGGCCGCGCATGGCGCGCATTACAGCCAGACACAGGCGGGCGGCAATACGATTTTCGACGTGGTGGTCACCATCGTCGTCCTCAACCATCCGGGTAGCTGAAGCGCGATGATCATCACGCCGTCGCTGGCGCAATATTTTGCTGATCGACATGGCGATGCCCAGCGCGAAACGGCGGCATTGGCGGCAATGCGTGCATGGTGCGTGCGCGATGATGTGTGCGCCATCGACGCCCTGCTGGGCCGGTGGGCGCAGCATCCACCCGCCAGTCCCGCTGCGATGCGGGCGATGCTGGCACCCCATATTGCCGAAGCGGCGTGGGTGGGCGCGCTGCTCGCCCACGGGCTTGACCTGCTGCGTGCCGACCCGCTCAACGCCCTGCCGTGCACCATTTTGCCGGGACCGTTGCTGCCCGGCCTCCTCCTCCTCAGCCATGCGGGGGTGACGATGACCCTGCATGTGGTTGATGCGATGGCGCTTAACGCCGCCGCGCAGGATGCCCCCGATGCTAATCTGGTGTTTGACGGCGGGCTGAGTGCGATTGCCCATCTGGCGGGCGGGGCCATATCCTATCGCTGCGCGCACCGTGAAGCGGGGGATACGGCGCATGCCCGCATATCTGCGCTGCAAGAGTTCACCTCTGGAGACATGCTGGTCATGGATGGCGCGTCAGATGCGGTCAGCATCATCAGCGCCGCGCGCGATGCGTTGATGCTGCGCATATCCATCGGCAAGCCAGAAGTCGGCAGTCGTCATTTTGCCCATCGCTTGTCCGATGGCGCGTGCGTGGCGACCTTGTGCGGTGATGGGGCGGCATCCCGCCTGCTTATTCTGCTGCAATATCTGGGTGGGCGGCGCGATGCCATAGATGATGATGTGATGGATTTGCTGCGCCAATATATGGGCGATGCCGAACCGCAATTGCGCTGGGCGGCGGCGCGGCTGGCGATGGTGCATGACCCGGCGGCGCTGCGCGATGCCATTGCCGACATGGCGGTTGGCGATGACGATGGTGCGGTGCGCCGCGCGGCGGCGGCAACATTGCCGATAATCGATGGGGCGCTATCGGCGCGGCGGGCGGCCTGACATGGCGCGCGACATTGGCCTTGCCGTTGCGGCAGACGTTGCCGAACTGGGGGTGGTGATCGACGCGCTCAACCATTTTTCGGGCGTTCTGGGGACGGGGGAGGGGGCAGATTTTGCCGGCCATTGGCTGGGCAGACTATATGGCAATCGCCGCTTCCTCCTTTCCCACATCATCGACGTCTTAAAGGACAGGGGGGCGGGGCAGGCGGCGCGCAACAGCTATGGCGCGCAGGTATTGATGCTCCACCGCCAACCGGGGCGTTATTTTATCCGCGTCAATTTCTGGCCGGCCGCCAATGACCCGGTGCTGCTGGCCAGCGGCGCAAACCATTATGCCTATCACGAACCGCATGACCATAATTTCGACTTTGTCACGCTTGGCTATCATGGACCGGGCTATCGCAGCCGCTGGTTCACCTATGACAATGGCAGCGTTGCGGGCTATGCGGGTGAAGATGTGGCGCTGCACCCTGTCGAAGAAGGGGGGCTCAGCGCAGGCCGCCTCCTCCATTATCGGCGCAGTATCGATGTCCATGAACAATTGCCGCCCGATGCAATGTCGGTCAGCATCAATGTGGTGGCGGAGGATGAATCGACCCCGTGGCGCGACCAGTATTTCTTTGACCTGGGGGCAGAACGCATCGCCGCGCTGCCGACCATCACCCAGGGGGAAATCGCCTTGCGCATGGCGGCGATATTGGGGGAGGATGGGCGCGATCTGGCGCAGGATTTTGCCCGCCACCACCCGTCGCACCGCATGCGCTGGCAGGCGTGGCGTGCGCTGGGGGCACAGGCAGGGGCTGAAGAGCGCGTGGGGCTGTTCGAACGGGCGGGCGGCGATCCATCCCCATTGGTGCGCGGCGCGGCAGGCGCGATGTTGCGGTGCATGGAAGGCATCACAAAGGCTTAGGAAACGGCGATGATCGCATTGTGCATGGCGGACAGGGTGCTGGGACGTGAACTGGCGGCAGCGCTGACAATGGGGGGGCATGCGACCAAGCTGCTGCCCGGCTGTCCTCGGCGCTTCGACGATCATTATGATGCGATCATCATCGAATATAGTGGACGCCATGCGCAGTTTGATGCGCGGGTGCGGGGTTGGCGCCGCGCAGCGGGGCGGCGGGTAATGCTCTGTCTGCTCAGCCGGGACAGTATCGCAGCGCGGGTGGCGGCGCTCAACGCCGGGGCGGATGATGTTATTGCAACGCCGCCGTCTGGTCATGCCATAAGGGGCGCGGGGGTGGAACTGGTGGCGCGGGTGGGCGCGTTGCTGCGTCGGACGCGCGACCATGACCATGGGCGTCGCCATTTGCTCGCCTGCGATGACCTGCGCATCGACCTCGTCGCCCGCGCCGTCCACCGCGCACAACATGCCATCATCATGCCGCCGCGCGAATTTGACCTGCTCGCCCGGCTGGCGCGCACCCCCGATCAGCCGGTGGCGCGGGCCGATCTGCTTAAAAGCGTTTGGCGGATCGGTTTTGACCCCGGCACCAACCGCGTCGATGTCCATGTTGCACGGCTGCGCCAGCGGATTGACGCGCCCTTTGCCGACCGCCCCAGCCCCCATGCCATGCTGCGCACCTGCAAGGGGGTGGGTTATGCGCTGGTCAGCCGGGCGGGGGCGGCGATTCCTGCCTTTGCAACACAATGATTGGCTGGCGCTTTTTCCACCATTAGTTGCTTGTGCGCGGCGCAAAATCTGGTCTATGGCCCCATCAATCCGATTAACTAGGGGATAGGGGCAATGGCCGAGAATAAGGATTTTGAAGCGGCGGCGGCAACCTATGCGGGCTTTGTGTCCAAGGGGCGCGTCGCCTTATGCGTCGCCGCCGCTGCGGCGCTGCTCGTCATCTTTTTGATCAGCTGAGCCAAGATGGTGACACGCATCGCAGCGCTGGCTGAAGGCGCGGCTGGGGAAAATCGCGTCGCGATCAGCCCCGAAACGGTCAAGAAATATATCGCGCTGGGGGCCGATGTCGCGGTGGAAAGCGGTGCGGGCGTTGCTGCGGGTATTGCCGATGCCGATTATGCCGCGCAGGGCGCGACCATTGGCAAGCGGGCTGATGTGCTGAAGGGCGCGGGGATTATCCTGTGCATTGCGCCGCCCGATGCCAAATCACTGAAGGGCGCGGGGGATGGCGCATGGCTGGTCGGCGCGCTCAACCCCTTTGGCGCGCGCGATGCCATCGATGCTTATGCCATGGCGGGGCTGGAAGCGCTGGCGATGGAATGGATGCCGCGCATCACCCGTGCGCAGTCGATGGACATATTGTCGAGCCAATCAAATCTGGCGGGATATAAAGCGGTGTTGATGGCGGCCAACGCTTATGGCCGCGCCTTTCCGATGATGATGACCGCGGCGGGCACGATTACGGCGGCCAAGGCCTTTGTCATGGGGGTGGGTGTTGCCGGGTTACAGGCGATTGCGACCGCGCGGCGACTGGGCGCGCAGGTTTCGGCAACCGATGTGCGCTCTGCGACCCGCGAGCAGATTATGTCGCTGGGCGCAAAGCCGATTTTCGTCGAAAGCGTCGCGGGCATAGAGGGGGAGGGCGCGGGCGGTTACGCCAGCGAAATGTCCGCCGAATATCAGGCGGCGCAGGCCGAACTCGTCTCCGCGCATATCGCCAAGCAGGATATCGTCATCACCACCGCGCTGATACCGGGGCGGCCCGCGCCGCGCCTGATTTCCGATGCGCAATTGGCAACGATGCGCTCCGGCAGCGTCATCGTCGATCTGGCCGCCGAAAGCGGCGGCAATGTCGAAGGGGTGGTGGCCGGTGAAACTGTCGTAAAACATGGCGTTACCATCATCGGGGCGCAGAACATCACCTCGTTACTGGCGGCGGATGCGTCGGCATTATTCGCGCGCAACCTTTATAATTTCCTGTCGGCCTTCTGGGACAAGGACAAGGGTGCGCCGGTGCTCGACGATGAAATCGGCAATGCCATCCGCCTGACGCAGGGCGGCAAAATTGTGCATGAAAGGCTGTTGGGGGGCTGAGCCATGGACTTTATCTCTA
>CAUJJQ010000127.1 GCA_963205285.1 Pseudomonadota bacterium
CCCGCCGGGTGTATCATCCGATGATGCGGCTTCCGAAGCCTCAGCATCGAACGCCCGCTTGCCCCGTCGTTTCCAAAGCGCCAACGCATTCTCCGAGTCATCGCCCCCGGCACGTCCGGCAAGATCGAGCATCGCGCCATAAAGGGTAGCGCGGTCATCGCCCGCGAGTTCGACCAAGCCTGATTTCTGGACGAGTCCGCCCAGTTCGATCAGATGCCTTGTCCGCTCGCGTCGCTCCACCACCCACTCCCTTGTGTCAGTGCGGCGCTGGCCTGATTCAGCCCGCCGCCGCGCCGCCGTGTTTCTAGCCAGCGCCTGTTCCGTCGCCACCAGCAGGGCCATTGCCCTTGCGCCCGCGCCTTTCGAGAAACATGGCACCATCGGCGCGCCAGCTCTCCTTTACGGAATCGACCTGGGCTTCCATGACGCCGTGCCGCAGCATCCCGGCGATGACTTCGAGATCGAGCGCGTCGGCACCTGTTGCGACCACGAGCGCACCAAGCTGCTCGACTTTGCGCGCCTTGATCGCCTTCGCCTTGTCGCGAAGCGCGTTCAGTTCAGCATCATAATCCCGGACTTTGCGCACGGCGCACCTCCGATTAGTGGTAGCATTGGATGCAGCGTAAGCGCGAATCACGCCGCAGACAACCATGCCATTCCAAAAGCGAATCAAGTCACGCCAAAAATGGCGAAGACAGTTTTGAGTGCGCGCTTATACGTTGTTGCCAACGTCGCTTGAAAGTGAGAGGCTCAGCAGTGTCATGGCGATCTACCATTTCTCTGCCAAAGTCGTCAGTCGCGCCAATGGTTCGAGCGCGGTTGCATCGGCTGCCTATCGTGCAGCCGAACGGCTGACCGACGACCGCCTTGGCCGCGACCATGACTTCACCAACAAGGCGGGTGTCGTTCACTCCGAAATCATGTTGCCCGAAGGCGCGCCGGAACGCTTGGCTGACCGCGAAACCCTGTGGAACGCCGTCGAGGCGGGCGAGGTTCGCAAGGACGCGCAGCTTGCGCGCGATGTCGAGTTTGCGATTCCACGGGAGATGAACGAGCAGGACGGCATCCAATTGGCCCGCGATTTTGTCGCAAGGGAGTTTGTAGCGCGTGGCATGATCGCCGACCTCAATGTCCATTGGGACAAGGCGGCGGACGGCAGTCCCAAACCCCATGCCCACGTCATGCTGTCGATGCGCGAAGTCGGCCCCGACGGCTTTGGTCAGAAGGAGCGCGACTGGAACAGCAAGGAGCTGTTGCAGGAATGGCGCGTGAGCTGGGCCGATCATGTGAACACCCGCATGGCCGAACTTGGCCTTGAGGCCCGTGTCGATCACCGGACATTGGAAGCCCAAGGCATCCCGCTTGAGCCGCAGCATAAAATTGGTGCGGCAGGATCGCGGCGCGAGATGAACGGCGAGGATGCCGAGCGCGCCGACGATCATATGCGGATCGCGCGCGAGAATGGCGACAAGATCATTGCCGATCCTGCCATTGCTTTGAATGCCATCACGCATAGCCAAGCGACGTTCACGCTGCGCGATCTTGCCCAGTTCGCGTTCCGGCACAGCGACGGCAAGGATCAGTTCGATGCGGTCATGTCCTCGGTGCGGGGATCGCCCGAGCTTGTCGCATTGGGCAAGGACGGGAAGGATCAGGAACGATTTACCAGCGCCGATATGATTGCAGTGGAGGAGCGGCTTGGCCTGTCCGCGTCTATGCTGGCGACCAGCGAGCGTCACGGTGTTGCGGATCGAAATCGCCATGCTGCGCTTGATGGGGCCGCCGAGCGCGGATTGTTCTTGTCGGGCGAGCAGCGTGATGCGTTCGATCATGTTACCGGCCAGCGCGATCTTGCGTCAGTCGTCGGCTATGCCGGAAGTGGCAAGTCGGCGATGCTTGGCGTTGCGCGGGATGCTTGGGAACGTGAAGGCTATAATGTGCGCGGTGCATCCCTCTCGGGCATCGCCGCTGAAAACCTTGAAGCCGGTTCGGGCATCACGTCACGGACAATCGCCAGCTTGGAATATCAGTGGAAGCATGGCCGCGAGCAATTGAGCGAACGCGACGTGCTGGTGATCGACGAGGCGGGTCTGACCGGAACGCGCCAGATGGAACGGGTTCTGTCAGCAGCGCGCGATGCGGGCGCGAAGGTCGTGCTGGTCGGCGATCCTGAACAGTTGCAGGCCATCGAAGCGGGGGCTGCGTTCCGTTCGCTCGCGGAAAGCCACGGCGCGGTTGAGATCACCGAGATTCGCCGTCAGCGCGATGACTGGCAGCGCGGTGCAACCCGCGCGCTCGCCACCGGGCGGACGGGCGAGGCTATTCATGCTTATGATGACAATGGCATGGTTCACAGCGCCGAAACGCGCGAGGAGGCGCGCGCCGAGCTTGTCGAGGGATGGGATCACGCCCGCAACAATGACCCGAGCAAAAGCCGCATCATTCTGACCCATACCAATGCCGAGGTGCGCGACCTCAATATCGCCGCCCGCGACAAGCTACGCGATGGCGGTGAACTTGGCAGCGACGTCGACGTCAAAACCGAACGCGGCGAGCGCCAGTTTGCCAGCGGTGACCGAATGATGTTCCTGCGCAATGAACGCGGTCTGGGAGTGAAGAACGGGACGCTTGGCACGGTTGAGCAGGTGACGCCCGGACATATGGCCGTTCGCACCGATGATGGGCGCAGCTTGGCGTTCGACCTAAAAGACTATGCCCATATCGACCACGGCTATGCCGCGACGTTCCACAAATCGCAGGGGGTGACGGTCGATCAGGCGCATATACTGGCAACGCCGGGGATGGATCGGCACTCAGCCTATGTCGGCCTCACACGCCATCGCGACGGGGTGCAGCTCCATTATGGCCGCGATGATTTTGCCGACCAGAGCAAACTTGTCCGCACCCTGTCGCGTGAACGATCAAAGGACATGGCGAGCGACTATCCGCTCCCCGACGCCCCAGTGCGCGCATTTGCCGAGCGGCGCGAGTTCCGGTTTGGCGAAGTTGCGCGCGATATGGTTGCCAAGGCGCGGGGGCTATTGGCCGACCCCGACCGGATTGCGGCCTTGCGAGGCCGTCTCGACAAGGCGCTGGGGCGTGAGCCATCAGCAGCGCCGCAAGCTGCTGACAAGGAGCCGGGGCAGGATCGCGGCACCGACACCGCTGCGAACCGTCTCCGCGCTCGTATGGCCGAACTGGGCAAGCAGGTGCGAAAAGACGATGAGCGGGATCGTGATCGGACAAAAGATCGCGACCTTGACCGGGGAGGGCCAGAACGATGAGCGACTCGCAGGACGATCCACTATTGAGTCTGTTGGCCGATATTGCCGAAGGGGTGGCGACGCTTTCCGCGCGCATTGATGCGATGGAGGCGGCAAACGCCACCCATCAGGCCCAAGTCAACGAGGCGCTTGCCACCATCGCGGAGATCGCCACGCGGACATACTACGCCAGCAAGCCGCCCAGCGCCTTACCCGATGACATCATCAACGCGAGCGTCATGGACGCCATTGTCGAGCGATGGCCGGACCATTGGGCCATGACGTTTCCACGCTCTGAATTTAAGATATTCAACAACCTTGAAACACTCAGCACCGAAGAGATCGAAGCACTTCTGAGGGCGAGGGCTATTGTTGCGGAAGAGGCAACCAACGCCCAGCGGCTTCGCCATGCGCGGGCTTTGGTGATGCTTGGCAACGAAATGGACAAGCGAGTCAAAGCCCACGAGAAAAGCATGGAGCGGGACCGGAATGCGCCGGGACGGAGCCGATGAGTCTTGTGAGCAAACAACGAAAGGATGGACAAAAGCCACCCTCGCTGCCACATGCCAAAGCACGTTCGAGCTGCAACAACCTGCACGGAACCCTAATTTATTCTACACAGTTCCTGCACAGGCATATCATGTCGATATTTTCTAAGCAATATCAACATATTACAGAACTACCGTCATTAGTTCAGCATGACGACATCTATAAAATGTTCCTAACCCCCGCCCTTACCGGCCATTTTATCGCGCAATGCCGCCAGCGCGCCAAAACTGCCCGCTTCCTCCTCACCCAGCACACCCTTTTCGCGTAAAAAGGCGTCGGCCCCCTTGGCGCGCGGCCATGGGTTGAGCGCGAGCGCAAAGCTTTCCGCCGCCATATCGGCGACATCAAAACGCCCGCCGGCAAAATAAAGCGTGTCGAGCGCGGCGGCATCCAGTTCAAAATCCTCCTCCGCGACCAGTTGCTGTTCCTGGGGGAGGAGGAGGAGTTGGACCGAAACCCGCCGTTTTTCGCGCACCGGCG
This sequence comes from Pseudomonadota bacterium, assembly GCA_963205285.1. GTDB lineage: Bacteria > Pseudomonadota > Alphaproteobacteria > Sphingomonadales > Sphingomonadaceae > Sphingopyxis. Next base: position 4,293 of record CAUJJQ010000127.1, read on the forward strand.
CGCCGCTCGCCACACAGGCGCGCGTCACATCCCCCGTCACCTCGCCGCCCAGTAGCCAGCCACCGACATGCGGCGCGGCGGCGGGGTTCAGCGACAATGTGGCGCTGAGCGCGTCGAGCGCCAGCCAGTCAAAGCGCGCGACCAATGCGGCGCGTTCCACATCGGGCCAGATGATGTGCAGCGGCTGGGTCAGCCGCGCGGCATCTTGCGGGGTAAAAATATGGTCGAACGATGCACTCATGCTGCAACCTCAGGCAGATTGCCGGCCAAAATCGACGCCGAATCGCTTTTGGCCAGCGCATCGGCAAAACGCGCCAGCGCCGCGCCCGCCGTTTCGGCAGCGGTAGGGGCAATGCCATCAACCAAATTGCGCGCCAGCACTTCGCCCATTGCCGCACCCGCGCCCGCCGCATCACGATATGCGCCCAGCCGCCCGCCGAGCGCCGCCATCATCCGCCCGATATGTTTACCAACCACCATGTCGCCAATGCCAATCTGGCGCAATTGCGCGTCCATATCATCGACGAAAATTTCGGTCAGCCAGACGCTTTTCTGTGCCAAATCCGCCTGCCCCTCCAGCCGCAATAGCGTGAGGGAGAGGAGCGCGGTGACCATTTCAAATCGCCCGTCGATATGGTCGGGCACGCCCCCATGATACCAGAATGGCGCGCGTGCGCGGGCCACCAGCGCATCATAAAGCGGGCGCATGACATCGCGTTCCGACGCGCGCGGAGTGAAAATGCTGGACAGGCGGGAAAGTATCGACATGGCCTTGGCGCATAAGCCCGCCGCTCAACGCTTGCAACGCTGGTGCCACCTCGCCTAAAGCGGGGCGGATATTCTGCCCCCACCGGCTGGCCAGATGCGCCGCGCCGTTTGAAAGGATTTTGCATGCGCCCCACCCGCGCCATTTTTATAACGTGCGTTATGGGCATGGGCCTTGTCGGCACGGGCTGCACCCAATTGCGCACGCACGAAGGTTATATCGTCGATGATGCACTGTTATCATCGGTGGCCCCGGGGATCGACAATCGAGCCTCCGTTGAACGCACTTTGGGCCAACCAACGATTGCCAGCCAATTTGGCACCGTGAATGGCGCGGGCGCGATCACCAACGCCGCACAGGCGAGCGATTGGTATTATGTTTCGCGCAACAACCGCGCGCTCGCCTTTCGCCGGCCGCGCACCCACGAACAATTGCTCGTCCACATCCGTTTCGACGCGCTGGGCAATGTTGCAATGGTTGACCGTTCGGGGGTCGAACGGGTGGTGCGGGTCAGCCCCAATTCGGATGCGACCCCGACGCTGGGCCGCCACCGCAGTTTCTTTGAAGAATTATTCGGCAATATCGGCACCGTCGGCGCAGCAGGCGCAGGTGCGCCCGGCGGCGGTGCAGGCGGCCCGGGCGGCAGGTAAGGGATAACGCGCCAGCCCACCATTGTCATTTCCGCGAAGGCATAGACCCCCCCACCACCGCTTCGCGCCGCCCGTCGTTCCCGCGCAGGCGGGGATTCAGTTGCACCGTAACAATGCTCACCCCCAACCCCTCCCTCATCGGGGGCTATACCCCCCAATTTTCTTGAAGCATGCGTCGTCTGCTTGATATAGGGTGGCCATCTTTCCACAACGCAGAGCGTCATGAACAACTTCCCCTTGGGCGACATAGCCATAATTTTGGCACTGGTGCTGCTGAACGGCCTGTTGTCCATGTCCGAACTGGCGATTGTCTCGGCGCGGCGCCCCCGGCTGGAGGCGATGGATCGGCGCGGGTCAAAGGGTGCGCGGGCGGCGATCGAGCTTGCTGCCGAACCGGGGCGTTTCCTGTCCACCGTCCAGATTGGCATAACCTTGGTCGGCATTGTCGCGGGCGCTTATTCGGGCGCAGCGCTCGGCCTGCCTGCTGCCCGCGCGATCCAATCGATGGCCACAATCGACGCGGAATTGGCGGCAACGCTGGGTTTCGCGCTGGTCATCGCGCTCACCACCTATGTCTCGCTCATCATCGGCGAACTGGTGCCCAAACAATTTGCGTTGCGCAGCCCCGAACGCATCGCGGCCATCGCTGCCATCCCCATGCAGTGGCTGGCGCGCGCGACGGCGCCAATCGTCTGGCTGCTCGACGGGTCAAGCGCGCTCATCTTTGCCGCGCTCGGCCTCAACCGCGAATCGGAGGATAAGGTGACGGCGGAGGAACTGCACCTCGTCGTTGCCGAAGCGTCCAAATCCGGGGTCATAGAGGAAGGGGAAAGGGCGATTATTTCGGGCGTTGTGCGGCTCGCCGACCGGCCGGTGCGCGATGTCATGACCCCTAGAACCGACGTTGATTGGCTGGACTTGGATGCGGATACCGATGCGGTGCGAAAAAAATTGCTCGCCAGCCCGCACAGTCGCCTGCCGGTGGGCAAGGGGAGCGTCGATGCACTGACCGGCGTCGTTGACGCGCGCGATATTGCGGTTGCTCTGCTGCGCGGACAGGCACTCAACATTAAAAAATGGACGCGCAAGGCGGTAATCATCCCCGATCAATTGGACGCGATGGATGCGCTGGGGGCGCTGCGCAGCGCCGATGTCCCCATGCTGTTCGTCCATGATGAATATGGCCATTTCGATGGGCTGGTGACGCCTGCTGATCTGCTGAGCGCGATTGCGGGCGAATTTGCGTCGGACAGCGACATTGGCACCGACCCGCACCTGATAGAACGGGCGGACGGCAGTTTGCTGGTGTCGGGCGCGATGCCCGCTGATGCACTGGCCGAACGGCTGGGGCTAGCCCTTGATGATGAACGCGAATTTGCCACGGCGGCCGGCTTTGTGCTCGACCGGCTCAAACATCTGCCGGTGACGGGGGAGGTGTTCGACACCCACGGCTATCGCTTTGAAATCGTTGATATGGACGGGCGCAAGATCGACAAATTGCTGGTGAGTGCGATTTTGCCATCCCCCTGAACATTAGCTGTCACGCCAATTCAGAATCATGTCACCACGCCATGGTTAAACAGACCTTGCCGCCCCGACATAGTGCCGGGGCGGACGATAGGCTGAAGGAACCCAGTTATGGCGACCAAATTTGCAAGTCCCCTGCGGGCGGCATCTGCCGCTGTTCTGGCAGGCAGCATGGTTTTAACCGCAATGCCCGCATCGGCGCAGCGTTACGAACGGCACCGCGACCGTTATCATGACGGGATCAGCGCGGGCGAAGTTATCGCCGGTGCGGTCATCATCGGCGGGCTGGCGGCTATTTTGTCGGGTGGTGGGCGTGATCGTGACCGTTACGATCCGCGCTATGATGGCAATAATGGCCAGTATGACGGCTACTATGATGGCTATAACTGGGACCGTTACGGCGGTTCGCGCGAAGCCATCCAGCGCTGTGTGCAGGCGGTCGAACGACGCGGCGGATATGGCCGGGACACCAATGTGCGCCGGATCACCGACATTGACCGGATTCGCGGCGGTTACCGGGTGGAGGGCAACGTCGCGGTCAATTACCGGCAGGATTGGCGGGATCGTGACCGGCGCGACGGGCGCTGGAACCGCGACTGGAATGATCGTCAGCGTTATGATGATCGTGGCCGGTTCACTTGCACCGTGCGTTATGGCCGGGTGCAGGATGTCGATTTTCGCGGGGTATAAGCTGCGCCACCGATAGATTGCGGGATTGATCGCCGGGGTGAAAGCTCCGGCGGTCTTTTCTTTTGGGGCACTTCCCCCAAAGCGCGCGCCATGCCGAGCGAACCCCAACCCGCCCACCAATCCATCCTCATCGTCGATTTTGGCAGTCAGGTGACCCAGCTTATCGCGCGGCGCGTGCGCGAAGCGGGTGTTTACTGCGAAATCGCCCCATTTTCAGGCACAGAGGCAGCGTTCGCGCGGATGCAGCCTACGGGTATCATCTTTTCAGGCGGCCCGGCATCGGTGGGTGATGCAGGCAGCCCGCGCGCCCCCGCTTGCCTGTTCGACAGCGGTCTGCCCATCCTTGGCATTTGTTATGGTCAGCAGGTGATGGTCACACAATTGGGCGGCACGGTGGAATCGGGCCATGCCGCCGAATTTGGCCGGGCCGATGTCGAAATCCTGAAACCCAGTCCCTTGTTTGACGGCTTTTGGGAAGTGGGCGAAAAATACCCCGTGTGGATGAGCCATGGGGACCGCGTCACCTCCGCGCCAGATGGGTTTGAAATCATTGGCGTATCGCCCAATGCGCCCTTTGCCATCTGCGTTGATGAAGCGCGGCAATATTATACCACCATGTTCCACCCAGAGGTTATCCACACCCCCGACGGCGCAAAATTGCTGGCCAATTTTGTCCATAAAATCTGCGGGATAACAGGTGATTGGAGCATGGCTGGCTATCGCGCCAGCAAGATTGCCGACATCCGCGCAGCTGTGGGCCATGGCCGCGTTATTTGCGGCCTGTCGGGCGGGGTCGATAGTTCGGTGGCGGCGATTTTAATCCACGAAGCCATTGGCGACCAACTGACCTGCGTTTTCGTTGACCATGGCCTATTGCGCCTCGCCGAGCGCGAACAGGTCGAAAAATTGTTCCGCGACCATTATAATATCCCGCTGATCGTCGTCGATGCGTCGGACCGTTTCCTTGCCGGGCTTGCCGGGGTGACTGACCCCGAAGCCAAACGCAAATTTATCGGCGGGGAATTTATCAACGTCTTTGACGAACAGGCGCGCGCGATTGGCGGGGCCGATTTTCTGGCGCAAGGCACGCTCTATCCCGATGTAATCGAAAGCGTTTCCTTTACCGGCGGGCCGAGTGTGACGATCAAAAGCCACCATAATGTCGGCGGGCTGCCCGCGCGGATGAAC
>CAUJJQ010000128.1 GCA_963205285.1 Pseudomonadota bacterium
TCAACGGTATTCAGGTGCTGACCGGGCAAAATCTGTGGGACCCATCGATCCGTTTCTTGACCGAACTGCCGGCCAAGCCCGACCCGGTGGAGATTATCACCATTTGCGCGATGGCAATGCTGTTCAGCTTTTTGGCCGCACTATACCCGGCGTACAAAGCGGCCAATACCGACCCGGTGCAGGTGCTGCGTTATGAATGATATTGTCCTCGACGTACGCGATGTTAGGCGCAGCTTTTCCCAAGGCGACACCACCATAGAGGTGTTAAAGGGGGTGTCGCTGGAGCTAAAGGCAGGGCAGGTCGTTGCCCTACTCGGCGCATCTGGCGCGGGCAAATCCACCTTGCTGCAAGCGGTCGGGCTGCTCGAAGGGGGTTTTGACGGACATATCGCCATCGATGGCGAAATTGTCGGCACCATGAATGCCGCTGAACGCACCCGGGTTCGCCGTGAGAAATTGGGCTTTATCTATCAATTCCACCATTTGCTGCCCGATTTTACGGCGCTTGAAAATGTCGTAATGCCCCAACTTATCCATGGTAGTGACGGCGCAGCGGCGGCGGCGCGGGCCGAACATTTGCTGAGCGAATTGGGATTGGCTGGGCGCCTCAACCACAAGCCGTCGCAATTGTCGGGCGGCGAACAACAACGTGTCGCGGTGGCCCGCGCCCTGGCCAATCAGCCACGGCTGGTTCTAGCCGATGAGCCGACAGGCAATCTGGATGAAGCCACTGCCGCGCGGGTTTTCGACCAATTTGTCCATTTGGTGCGCGCGCAAAAATCAGCCGCGCTGGTTGCCACCCATAATGAGCAACTGGCAAAGCGCATGGATCATGTGCTACGCTTGCACAACGGGGGGCTTGAACCCGACGCATAGGGAGCAAGCGATGACAGAGTTAGGTGATTTTTCGGTTGGCTTGCCGGGCGGCGCGCAGGCGGAAATGGCGGCGCATCTGGGCAAGGTGCTGTTGGTTGTCAACACCGCTTCCAAATGCGGCTTCACGCCGCAATATGCCGAATTGGAAGCGCTGTATCGTGACTATAAGGATCGCGGTTTTGAGGTGCTCGCCTTTCCATGCAACCAGTTTGGCGCACAGGAGCCTGGCGATGCCGAGGAAATACGCAATTTCTGTTCGCTGACCTATGATGTCAGCTTTCCGATGTTCGCCAAGGTTGATGTCAATGGCGCAGGCGCGGACCCCTTGTGGCAATGGCTGAAAAAGGAACAGACGGGCCTGCTCGGCATTGGCGCAATCAAGTGGAATTTTACCAAATTCCTGATCGATCGCAGCGGCAAAGTGGTGTCACGCCATGCCCCGACCGTGCGTCCCGAATTGCTGCGGCAAGAGATTGAAGGGCTGCTCGGCTAAATGCGTCGATAATATTGCACGCGCGGCGCGGGCAAGGGCTGGTCGAATCATCGCGCCGCGTTACAGTCGGCGTATGGTTCACGCCCCTTTTGTCCCCTTACGCATATTTTCCAGTTTTTCGATGCTGGAGGGGGCATTTGCGCCCGACGCGATTGCCAAAGCAGCCAAGCGACAAGCTTTTCCGGCAGCCGCTGTTGTCGATCGCAACGGGCTTTATGCCGCGATGACATTTTCGGACGCCTGTTTTGCGGCAGGGGTCCAACCCATTATCGGGAGCTTGCTCGCCGTTGCGCGTCCCACTGATATTGGCGGAGGGGATGGTGTCGATTGGCTGACATTGCTCGCCCAGAATGAAGCGGGCTACGCCAATCTATGCCGCTTGGTCAGCAAGGCACATGTCGATGGCGGGGGCAGCGCTGCGGGGCCACATGTCGATTTTGCTGCGCTGCGCGAGGCACCGGAAGGGTTGATATGCTTGACGGCCGGTGCGGATGGCGCGCTGGTCCGGCTCGAAGCGGCGGGACAGAGCGCCGCTGCGGAATCTTATTGTGACCATTTGCAGACCATATTCGGTGACCGCCTCTACATCGAAGTGTCGCGGCGCGGCGACGCGGCAGAGGATGCCGCTGAGGATGCGTTGGTGCGCCTTGCCTATGCGCGTGACATTGGGCTGGTGGCAACAAACCCCTGTTGTTTTGATGCGCCCGATTTTCACCCTGCGCATGATGCGCTGTTGTGCATCGCCCAATCAACATATCTGGAGGCGGGTGATCGTCGCCATAGTTCCCCCCAAGCGTGGCTGAAACCGGCCGAGGCGATGGAAGATTTGTTTGCAGATCTGCCCGAAGCTATCACCAATAGCGTTCTGATTGCACAACGATGCGGCGTGCGTGCGCCGCGGCGTGACCCTATTTTACCCTCCATCGCCGGTGATCGTGAAGGCGAAGCAGCGCAATTATGCGATGATGCGCGTGCCGGCCTGATCGCGCGGTTAAAAACACGTCATGATGGCGATGATGCCGACATCGAATCGCGCTTTCCCGATTATTTTGCGCGGCTGAAATATGAAACCCAGATGATCATCCAGATGGGTTTTTCTGGTTATTTTCTGATCGTTGCTGATTTTATTAAATGGGCCAAAGCGCAGGATATTCCCGTCGGGCCGGGGCGTGGTTCGGGGGCAGGCAGCGTTGTTGCATGGGCGCTTACCATCACCGACCTTGATCCGCTGGCATTGGGGTTATTGATCGAACGATTTTTGAACCCCGAACGGGTTTCCATGCCCGACTTTGACGTCGATTTTTGCGAAACGCGGCGTGGCGAGGTCATTCGCTATGTGCAGGAAAAATATGGCGATGATACGGTCGCGCAGATCATCACCTTTGGAACGATGAAAGCGCGCGCGGTATTGAAGGATACCGGGCGCGTGCTGCAGATGAGTTATTCGCAGGTTGACCGACTGGCCAAGCTCATTCCCAGCCACCCCACGGACCCATGGGATTTGGAGCGCGCGATGAATGGCGTCGCGCAGTTGAACGAAGAATATCGGCGCAGCGACAATGTGCGCAAGCTGTTCGACATGGCCAAAAAATTGGAGGGACTGCCGCGCCACAGTTCGACACATGCCGCCGGGGTGGTGATCGGCGACCGGCCCTTGGCCGAATTGGTGCCGCTTTACCGCGATCCGCGATCCGACATGCAAGTCACGCAATTCGACATGAAATACGTCGAAAAGGCCGGGCTGGTTAAGTTTGATTTCCTCGGTCTCAAGACGTTGTCGGTGATCAAGGAAGCCGAACGGTTGCTCGCCTTGCGTGGTGTAACGGTCGATCTGTCGCAGCTCCCATGGGATGATCAGGCGGTTTACGCGCTGTTGCAGCGCGGTGAAACAGTGGGCGTATTCCAATTAGAATCGGAGGGGATGCGCCGCACATTGTCCGCCGTCCGCCCGTCCAATTTTGGCGATATCATTGCACTTGTCGCGCTCTATCGACCCGGGCCGATGGACAATATCCCGCTGTTCGGCGCGCGCAAAAATGGTCGCGAGCCGGTGGAATATCCGCATCCGCTGCTCGAAGAACTGCTCGCTGAGACCTATGGCATATTCGTCTATCAGGAACAGGTGATGCAGGCCGCGCAGATTTTGGCGGGATATTCGCTGGGCGGTGCGGATGTGCTGCGCCGTGCGATGGGCAAGAAGTTACAGGCCGAGATGGACGAGCAGCGCTCTGTCTTTGCGGCCGGGTGCATGGCACAACATGATATCGAGCCAGACCGGGCAAATGCCCTGTTCGACCTCATAGACAAGTTCGCTGGCTATGGTTTCAACAAAAGCCATGCGGCGGCTTATGCTTTGCTTGCCTATCAAACGGCGTGGCTGAAGGCGTATTACCCCCATGAATTCTTTGCGGCATCGATGAGTTATGACATTCACCTGACCGACAAATTGGCGGTATTTGTCGAGGATGCGCGGCGGATGGACATCAACATGTTGCCGCCCTGCATCAACAGCAGCGAAGCAGCCTTCAGCGTTGAGGCTCACAATGATGAACTGGCGGTGCGTTTTGGGCTTGGCGGTCTTAAGGGGGTCGGCGAAAAGGCGATGGAAAATCTTGTTACCGAACGGCAAATACATGGGCCGTTCGCTAGCCTTGATGATTTTGTAGAGCGCGTCGATGCGCGGCTACTCAACCGGCGGCAGATGGAGGCGCTGATTGCTGGCGGCGCGATGGATATGTTATGCGATGATCGTAGCCGTGCCCATGCTGGTGCCGAGGCGATTTTGGCGGCTGCGCAACAGGCGGCGCGCGCGCGTGAATCGGGGCAAGGTGGGCTGTTTGGCGGCGATGAAATTGCCATGCCCAATGTCCAATTGCCGGACGTTGCGCCCTGGTCGCTCGCGGAGGCGATGGCTGCAGAGCGCGAAGCCTTTGGCTTTTATTTTTCAGCCCATCCCATCTCGCAATATGCGGCGCTGACCGACGGTATGCGGGTGCAAAGCTTTGCTGATATTTGTACTATGACGCCTGCTCCACCGGGGGAACGTCGCGCGGCGACCATGGCCGCGCTGGTGGAAGGGGTTCGGGCACAGGTGTCGCAGCGCGGCAAACGATATATTCAGGCCGCCTTGTCCGACCGATCTGGGCAGTTCCGCGCGAGTTGCTTCGATGAAGCAAGCTGCGCGATGCTGGAAGAATTGGCGGAGGCTGGACGCTGCGCGTTGATCCAGGTCGAAATGGACTGGCGCGAGGGGGATGAAACCCCGCGTATCGCGGTGCGCCGGGTTGAAGCGCTGGACGAGCTCATGGTGCGTCGCCCATTGCTGCTCACACTCACCATAGAAGGTTCGGACCCAGTCGGCGAAGTTGCCAAATTGTTGAAAGGCAATGGCAGTGGCGCTGGGCAAGTCATAATGAGCGTGCCGGGACGATTGTTGGGTGAAACGGGTAGGCATTGCATCGACATTGGTTCGATATTTCAATTGAATCAGGAATTGGTGCATAGGTTGGAACGACTATCAGGGGTTGGCGACATAAATTTGTCTCTGCGTCCAAATGGCGCTGCGCAGCGGTAAGATTGGGAAAATGGGTTAAGAGAGGGGAGCGAGATGTTGATCGGTGGGATGCAGCTTGACCAGCAATTGGTCACAACCGCCTTGGTTGATCATGCGGCGCGCGAACATGGCACGCGCGAGGTTGTGACGCTGTGGGCCGATGGTAGTGAGGAACGCAGCAATTGGGCTGCGGTGCACCATATGGCGCGCCAGATGGCGGCAGCGCTGGTACGGTTGGGTGTCAACAAGGGGGATCGGGTGGCGACGCTCGCCATGAACCACCTCCACCACCTTGTCAGCTGGTATGGCAGCGCTGGCGCAGGCGCGGTGCTCCACACGGTCAATCCACGGCTGTTCGATGAACAATTGGTCTATATCATAAACCATGCGGCGGATCGCGTTCTGCTGTTCGACCGGCAGTTCGCGCCCATTGTTCAGCGGCTGAAGCCGCAGTTGCCGACCATCGAACATTTTATCCAATATGATGGCGTGGGTGATTTGGGTTATCCATTGTTCCGTGACTGGATAAGCACAGAGGATAGCCAATTTATATGGCTGCCAATCGATGAACGCGACGCTTGCGGCCTTTGTTATACCAGCGGGACGACCGGCAATCCGAAGGGTGTCCTTTATCAACACCGTACCAATGTGCTTCACGCTTATGCGCTGCTCCAGCCCGATGTGTTCGACATGGCTTCGCGCAGCAATGTGCTCCCCGTCGTGCCGATGTTCCACGCCAACGCATGGGGCTTGCCCTATGGTTGCGCGGCGGCAGGGGCAAAGATGGTGATGTCCGCCACCAATGATGCGGCCGCGCTTTGGCGGCTAATCCGCGACGAAAATGTGACGCACAGCGCGGGCGTGCCGACTGTCTGGCTCGCCATGTTTGCCGATATGGACAGCAAAGGTGGTGACTATGGTACCTTGAAACATGTCGTCATCGGTGGATCGGCTGCACCACGCGCGATGATTGAGCGGTTGATGTCGAACAATATTCGCGTCGCCCACGCGTGGGGAATGACCGAAACCTCGCCCATTGGCACCATGGGTGCGATGCCGTACGGTTGGGACGACATGTCGTTTGATCAGCAAGTCGATATGGTTGCAAAACAAGGGCGCGTGCCCTTTGGCGTTGAATTGCGCACCGTCGATGACGATGATGTCGTCTTGCCGCGTGATGGTAAGAGCAGTGGGCGTTTGCAGGTGCGCGGGCTTTGGATTGTCCAACGCTATTTTCAAGCAGAATATGATGCTGCAGATATGGATGGCTGGTTCGATACGGGCGATGTTGCCATCCTCCACCCCGATGGTGTGATGCAAATTACCGACCGCGCCAAAGACGTCATCAAATCGGGCGGTGAATGGATCAGTTCGATAGAGCTTGAAAATGCGGCGATGGGCTGCCCCGGCGTGGCGGAGGCTGCGGCGGTCGGCGTGCCGCACCCCAAATGGGATGAACGGCCCATATTGCTGGTGGTGCGCAAACCGGACAGCGATGTCAGTCCCGATCAGATCAACGCCCATTTGTCAGGCGTTGTTGCCAAATGGTGGCTGCCCGACGAGATTAAATTTGTCGATGATTTGCCGCATACGGCAACCGGTAAATTGCTCAAGCGACAGTTGCGCGACGCCTATAAGGATTATCGGCTCGCCAGTCTGGACACCGCATCATAGCAAGCGCACTTGCCCATCGCGTTCGGGGGGTGTGAAAATTTGCTGATTGAGCGGGGCTGCTGGCCGATCAAGCCCCAGATTGCGCATCGCACGACGAAAACGCGCGCGGACAAGGTCGGCCCACACCCCTTGGCCACGCATGCGGCTGCCGAAATCAGGGTCATTATCGCGCCCGCCGCGCATATCCTGCACTATGTGCATCACCTTTCCCGCGCGGTCAGGGAAATGGGTTTGCAGCCATTCGCGGAACAATGGCGCCACTTCATGCGGCAGGCGCAGCAGAATATAGCTGGCGCGATAGGCCCCGGCATCTGCCGCGCGGGCAAGGATATTTTCCAAATCACCATCGGTTATCGCCGGGATGATGGGGGAAATATTGACCTGTGTCGGGATGCCCGCCGCCGAAAGCGCCGCAATCGCCGCCAATCGGCGGTCAGGGCGCGGGGCACGCGGTTCGAGCGTGCGTGCCAATCCATAATCGAGCGTTGTAACCGATATCGCCACATGCACCAGATTCTGTTCAGCCATTTGGGTCAGCAAGTCGATGTCGCGGACAATGCGGTCGGACTTGGTCGTAATAATTAGCGGATGCCGATGTTGTGCCAGAACGGCGATGATATCGCGGGTTAACCGCCAGTCGCGTTCAATCGGTTGATAAGGGTCGGTATTGGTGCCAATCGCGATGGGAGAGGGTATATAATTCTTCACCGCCAACTCGCGCACCAGCAATCTTGCGGCATCGGGTTTGGCAAACAGCCGGGTTTCGAAATCCAGCCCGGGTGACAGGTCGAACCAGGCATGGCTGGGCCGCGCATAACAATAAATGCAGCCATGTTCGCAGCCGCGATACATGTTGATCGACTGGTCAAAACCAATGTCGGGCGATGTGTTGCGCGCGATAATGCTTTTGGCATGGTCGGCGGTGACACTGGTGCGCACCCGTTTCTGGCCGCCATCGACCAGTTTCATATCATCCAGCCAATCCGGATCGACAATCCGCTGCGCCAGACCAAAGCGGGTGGGGCGATGGTTGGACGGCGCGCCGCGCCCGCGGGCTACGGGCGGGGGATAGGGAGGGGAGGGCGCGCCGTCCATCCATCCACATTAGCAATTCATGGGAACATTACAAGAACATTATGCCGATTGATAGCGTAGAAAATGCAGCCATGCCTTGCCGCAGCGACGGCTGGATTCAGCGCGCCAATCATGTCCGAGTGCAATTTCTGCCTCACCACGTTCGAGCGCCAGCCAGCTATGTTCGGCCACCCAATTTTGCTCAGCCAGTGCATCCATCCATGCCGCCGTTTCGGCAAAGGCATAGGGTGGGTCGGCGAGCAACAGATCAAATGGCGCGCTGACAGCAGCGGGGCATGCGGCATTGTCTTGGCGGATATCGGCACCCTTTGTGCCCAGCATCGCCACATTGGCGCGGATGGTGGCAACGGCGGTAGCGTCCTGATCGACAAAGCTGCAATGCGCTGCGCCGCGTGACAGCGCCTCCAGCCCCAGCGCACCCGATCCGGCGAACAGGTCAGCCACGCGCAGATCGGCAAAGCTACCAAGGCGGCTCGTCAGCATCGAAAACAGCGTTTCGCGCGCACGATCGGCGGTCGGGCGGGTCGTTAACCCGTGCGGCGCAGCCAATTTACGTCCGCGCCATTGCCCGGCGATAATCCTCATCTGGCCCGTTCTGTCTGGTTTCATTCGTCAAGGCCGAGTTGGCGCAATAGGCCGTTTAATTCGCGCGCGCTCACTTCTTCAATCGCGGCGGACGGTGCCTCACCCAGTGAAAATTGACCATAACGGGTGCGAATTAGGCGGGACACTTCCAATCCCAGATACTCCAAAATCCGCCGAACTTCACGGTTCTTTCCCTCTGTGATCGTCATTTCAATCCACTGATTGCGCCCTGTGCGCCGTTCCAGATTGGCGTCAATCCGACCGTAATTTATGCCATCGATGGTGATACCTTCGATCAAATCTTCCAACTGCGTTTGGCTGATGGTGCCAAAAGCGCGCGCGCGATAGGTGCGGGCAATACCGCTGCGCGGCAGTTCGAGCGCACGTTTGAGGGCACCATCATTGGTGAGCAGCAATAGCCCTTCGGTCATATAATCGAGCCGGCCAATCGGCATCAGTCGCGGCAGTTCGGGCGGCAAAATATCATAGATGGTCTGGCGGCCGCCGGGGTCGCGTGCGGCGGTCAGGACGGTGACCGGCTTGTTGAACAGGAACAGCCGTGTCTGTTCCATCGCGCCAACCGCATTGCCATCCACCGCTACACCGTCGAGATTGGCGAGCAGCGTTGCCGGTTTTTCGACCCTTTGCCCGTTGAGCGTGACGCGGCCATCAGCAATCATCCGTTCGACATCGCGCCGCGACGCGACACCAGCGCGTGCCAGCAACTTGGCAATGCGGTGCAGCCCATCCTCTCGGCTCGTGTGCAGCTTGGCGTTGGGCGGCTGTGGCGCACGGGTGCCGGTGCGGGCGGGCGCGCGACCTTTGCCTTGCGGCTTTGCGGTAGCTTTGCTGGGGGGATGGGCCATGCGCGGCCTTTGGCGCAATATGCGGCAAAAGTCACCATCGGCGATGCGCACGCCATCAAAGCTTTTGCCAAATGTGATTTTACCGTTACGCATGGGCGAAATTTCTAGGGGATGGTGATTATGGGTCAGCAGGCCGCAACGAAGAGTTGGCTTGATGCCATCACGCCTTATTTCGAGAAAGAGGCGCTGATTGCGCTCCTCATCGGTATTTCGTCGGGGTTCCCCTATGCGATGATCGGGGCGACGCTGACCACCCGGTTGGCGCAGGATGGTATCGACAAAAAAACGGTGACGGCATTCACGCTGGCGTTCCTTGTTTATAATTTGAAATTTCTGTGGGCATGGATTGTCGATGGGGTGCGTATTCCCGTGCTGGGAGCGATGGGGCAGCGCGTTTCCTGGATGCTGTTGGCTGCCGCCCTTGTTGCGCTGGCGCTCACCAATCTCGCCTTTGCTGACCCGAAATCGAGTCTGCTCTATCTTGTCTATGCGGCAGTTCTGGTCGGCTTTGCTGGGGCGACATTCGATATTGTCATTGATGCCTATCGGATTGAGATTTTGCGCCCCGACCAACAGGGGATTGGCGCGGGGATGAGCCAATATGGCTGGCGTCTGGGTTCGGCGGGTGCTGGTGCGCTGGCGCTCGTGGTCGCACAGCGGCAGGGCTGGTCGGCAGGTTATCTTGCCTGCGGTGTTTTCGTGCTGCCAGCGGTTATCGCGGTATTGTGGGGCGGCGAACCGGCGCGCCGACGTGAAGCAATCACCCGTAAGGCCATCAACATTGGTGAATCGATCGTCGGACCGTTTCGGGAGTTTTTCAGCCGCAATGGCGCGTGGCTGGTGCTGTTGTTCATTCTGCTCCACAAAATAGGCGATACGCTGGCCAATTTGACGCTGCGCCTGCTGCTCGATGACCTTGGTTTTTCGAATGATGAGATTGCGCTTTATGACGTCGGGGTTGGTTTTTGGGCCTTCCTGATCGGGATATTCATCGGCGGAATACTCTATGCAAAATTGGGCTTAAAGCGGTCGGTGCTGTTCAGCCTGTTTTTGATGATGATATCCAATTTCAGCTTCGCACTGTTGGCTCAAGCCGGGCACAGCAATTTGGGGCTGGCCGCTGCCATAACTTTTGAAAATTTTGCCAGCGGGATTGGTGGGGTTGTCCTCGTCGCCTATTTCGCCGCGCTATGCAATTTGCGCTTTACCGCCGCCCATTATGCGCTGATTTCTTCAGCCGCGAGCATCGTTGGCCGTTTTCTGACCGGAACGACGGCGGGCGCGATGGTGGAAAATATGGGATTTTTCAATTTCTATCTGCTGACAACCGCAGCCGCCTTGCCCGGCATATTGTTGTTCTGGCTGATGATGCGGGCGGGACTGATCGACAGCAGCATTGGCACCGCCGCGACGGTGGAGGAAGGCGACAGCCCTAATCGGGTAATTGTCCGTTTGCGCTGAGTGCTTGTCCGGCAAGGTAGAGTGATCCGCCGATCATAATCGGGCAATCATTTGCCATACCACGGGCGAGGTGCAGCGTAGCCCCTATGTCGTCCGCCACATCGCAGCGGGCGATACCCGCCTGTCGCGCAAAATTGCATAATGTGTGCGGGCTATGATGTTCATGCCCGTCGATTGGCAGCGCGATGCAGCATGCGACATGGGGTGCCAAAATCTGCAAAAATTGCGCCGCGTCCTTGTTCGCCAGCATGCCG
>CAUJJQ010000129.1 GCA_963205285.1 Pseudomonadota bacterium
ATGGTGACAAGAAACGTATATTTTCGGCCAATTTTATCGCCAAAATAGCCGAACAACAGCGCACCGAGCGGGCGAACACCGAACCCTGCGCCAAAGGTGGCAAGGCTGGCGAGCGTCGCGGCGGTTGGATTATCGTTGGGGAAAAACAGGCTGCCGAGCAGGGCGGCCAAAATACCATAGACGAAGAAATCATACCATTCGAACACCGTGCCCAGCGATGATGCGCCGATGACCAGCCGCATGTCGGCACGCGTTGGCACAAATTCGTTACCTGTCCCGGTGTTTTTCGCCATAAACTCCCCCGATTGGCGCTTATTGTTGCGTGACGATTATGCAATAATCAGACCAGTGTCGAGCGAATAGGGAATGGAAAAATGACGCGGCAATTTATCGACCTGTCGATCCCCATCTGTAATGATGTCGTGTCCGACCCGCCGGTCATGCGACCACAAATCCAGTATATGACGCATGGCGACACGTGGCAGCAGATTGCGGCATTTTTCCCCGGATTGACGCAGGATGACCTGCCGGATGGGGAAGGGTGGGCGGTGGAAATGCTGCGACTCGCCACGCACAATGGCACGCATATGGACGCGCCCTTCCACTATCATTCGACGACGGATAATGGCGCGCGCCCTGCCCCCACAATTGACGAAGCGCCGCTCCACCTGTTCCTGCAGCCCGCCATAAAGCTGGATTTTTCACATATGCCGCACGGCATTGTGGTCAGCGCGGCCGAGGTGGAGGCGGAGCTGGCGCGCATTGGCCATGAGTTGCAACCGCTCGACATCGTGTTGGTGCAATCGGGCGCTGTTTACGGCAGCGACAATTTTATCGATCAGGGCGTCGGCATGGGGGCAGAGGCTACGCTCTACCTTACTGAGCGCGGGGTGCAGGTGGTCGGCACCGACGCATGGAGTTGGGACGCACCGTTCAGCCACACTGCGCGACGTTGGGCGGCCGAAAAAGACCCCAAAATCATATGGGAAGGGCATAAGGCCGGGCGCATCAACCCATATTATCAGATTGAAAAATTGACCAATTTGGCAGCGTTACCCGCCAAAGGCTTCACCCTTGCATGCTTTCCGGTAAAAATCGAACGCGCCAGTGCTGGGTGGATCCGCGCGGTGGCGATTTTGGAGGGGTAACACCCACCCTATTCCAGTTCCAAAATCACCGCATCAACCGCCAGACTATCGCCCGCTGCCGCATTGACGATTTTGACCACGCCCGATTTTTCGGCGCGCAGGATATTTTCCATCTTCATCGCCTCTACAGTGGCGAGCGGTTGCCCCGCCAGCACCTTGTCCCCTGCCCCGACATGTAATTGGGTGAGCAGGCCCGGCATCGGGCAAAGCAGATATTTGCTGAGGTCGGGCGGCACTTGTTCAATCATATGCTGCGCCAAATGCGCGATGTGGTACGGCAGGACGCGCGCGTCATGGCTGGCCCCGCGCGTTGTCAGGCGAAAGCCGGTGCGCGTGCGGCGCAATTTGACGCTTATCGCCTGCCCCGCGGCTTCGGCATGGAGGATGCGGTCGCCCGGCAAATATTCCATCGACAGGTCATAATGTGCCCCATCGACGCTGATCGCGCCATCGGCCATTTCGACGCGATGTTCGCTATCTCCCAATTTGACCGACCAAGCGGCAGGCGGCGGCAGAGTATCGCCCAATTGCCCGTCGATCTGGCGCGCACGATCCGCCTCTGCAGTCGCGACAAATCCGGCGATGGCGGCAAGCGCGGTGATGGTTGCCGCATCGGCGGGCGCACCGTGGAAACCGTCGGGATATTCCTCTGCAATGAAACCGGTCGTCAAGTCACCACTGCGGAATCGCGGATGCTGCATGATTGCGGAGAGAAAATCGATATTATGCCCCAGCCCTTCCAGTTCAAAGGCATCGAGCGCGGCTATTTGTTTATCCGCCGCTGCATCGCGCGTTTCACCCCAAGTGATGAGTTTGGCGATCATCGGGTCATAATAGATGCTGACCTCGCCCCCCTCTGCAACGCCGTCATCGATGCGGACATATGCGTCGCGCCCGGCACCGTTCGCTTCGAGCGTCGTCGAGAAGCCGTGCGCCTGTGTCTCGACTTCGCTCGACACAACTTCGCTCGGCACAAGCGGCGACTGATGCGCCACGGCAGGTGGCGGCGCATAACGAGTGAGCCGTCCGGTGCTCGGCAGGAAACCGCGATAGGGGTCTTCGGCATATACGCGGTTTTCAATCGCCCAGCCGTCGATGCCAATGTCAGCCTGTGTCAGGGGCAGTTCTTCGCCCGCTGCAACGCGGATCATCTGTTCGACCAGATCGACGCCGGTAATCGCCTCTGTCACCGGATGTTCGACCTGCAACCGCGTGTTCATTTCGAGGAAGTAAAAGCTTTCGCCAGTCGGGTCGGCGCCCGAAACAATCAGCTCGACCGTCCCCGCGCTATAATAGCCAACCGCCCGCGCCAGCGCGACGCATTGCTCGCCCATCGCCTTGCGCATTGCGGGCGTGACAAAGGGTGACGGCGCTTCCTCCACCACTTTTTGGTGGCGGCGCTGGATCGAACATTCGCGTTCGTTGAGATACAGGATGTTGCCGTGCTGATCGCCCAAAATCTGGATTTCGATGTGGCGCGGGTTCAAAATATATTTTTCGATGAACACGCGATCATCGCCAAAACTGGCCAATCCTTCGCGTTTCACGCTTTCGAAATTTTCGCGCACATCGGCTTCGTCATAGGCAAGGCGCATCCCCTTACCCCCGCCGCCAGCAGACGCCTTCATCATCACCGGATAGCCGATTTCATCGGAAATGCGCACCGCATGGTCGGTGTCGGTAATTTCGCCGACAAAACCGGGGACGACATTGACCCCTGCCGACATGGCGAGCTTCTTGCTCTCAATCTTGTCGCCCATCGCAGCAATCGCGTTCACCGGCGGGCCGATGAAGGCGATGCCCTCTGCCGCCAGCGCCTCTGCAAAGCTGGTGCGTTCGGACAGAAAACCATAGCCGGGATGCACGGCCTCTGCCCCCGTCGCCTTACATGCGGCGATGATTTTATCGGCAATCAGATACGACTGTGCGGCAGGTGACGGGCCGATATGCACCGCCTCATCCGCCATTTGGACAAAAGGCGCGCGCGCATCTGCATCCGAATAGACCGCGACGGTCGATATGCCCATGCGCCGCGCGGTTTTGATAATCCGGCAGGCAATTTCGCCACGATTTGCGATGAGGATTTTTTTGAACATGGCGGTTCCTTCAAGCCGTCACCCCGGCAAGAGCCGGGCAAGTGGGCGAGATTCCGATTGAAGTGAGACGATGAAGCTCGGGCCTCTGTCGGTGTGGCGAGCGGGTCATCCTCACGCCGCCACCTCCGCCATTTTGCACGCGCGCATCGGCTCCTCGGCGGTCATGGCGGTGAGGCCGAGTTTGGCGAGCATCGCGCCATCGGCATCATCGCCCGCATTGGGCGCGGTCAGTAATTTGTCGCCGGTGAAGATGCTGTTCGCGCCCGCCATGAAGCACAGAGCCTGTGTTGCCTCCGACATGGACTCGCGTCCGGCGGAGAGGCGCACCATGCTCATCGGCATGGTGATCCGCGCGACCGCGATCGTGCGGACAAATTCAATATCATCGATTTTGGCGAGCGGCGTGTCGGCCAGCATATCCCCCAAAACCGTCCCCTTTACCGGCACCAGCGCATTGACTGGCACGCTTTCGGGATGTTGCGGCAGGGTCGCGAGCGTATGGACAAAGCCCACGCGGTCGGCGCGCGTTTCGCCCATGCCGACGATGCCGCCGCTGCACACATTTATCCCTGCGCTGCGCACATGCGCCAGCGTGTCGAGCCGATCGGCCATCGTCCGGGTGGTGATGATGTCGTTGTACCGCTCCGGCGATGTGTCGATATTATGGTTGTAATAGTCGAGGCCCGCATCGGCCAAGGTCGCGGCCTGCCCCGGCGTCAACATGCCCAGCGTCATGCAGGTTTCCATGCCCATCTGCCGCACCCCGCGTACCATTTCGACGATGGCGGGCATGTCCCTGTCCTTTGGGTTGCGCCACGCCGCGCCCATGCAGAAACGCTTGGAACCCGCGTCCGCCGCCTCTGCCGCCTTTTGCAGCACCGCCTGCACATCCATCAGCTTGGTTGCTTCGACCCCGCTGTCGGCCTTTACGGACTGGCTGCAATAACCGCAATCTTCGGGGCAGCCGCCGGTTTTGATGCTGAGCAGCGTGCACAGCTGAATCTGCCCCGCCGCATGGTGCGCGCGATGGGTTTGGGCGGCGCGGAACAGCAATTCGGTAAAGGGCAGGTCGAACAGCGCGGCGATTTCATCGCGCGTCCAGTCCATCCGCACCTCCCATCCCGCTTGCGGGAGGGGTCGGTGGGTTGCTGGGTTACTGTTATTGCCCACCCCTAGCCCCTCCCGCAAGCGGGAGGGGGACTGTAGAACTTCATCACTCACGCAGCTTCTCCAATCGGGGGCATATTATGGCCGAGCAGGCTCAGCACATCGGCGGCACATTCGACGATGTTGCTGCCCGGCCCGTAAATCCCCTGCACGCCGGCTTTGCGTAGAAATTCATAATCCTGCGGGGGGATAACCCCGCCCGCGACGACCTTTATGTCGCTGCGGCCCGCCGCTTTCAGGCCGTTGATCAATTCAGGGATCAGCGTTTTATGCCCGGCGGCAAGGCTCGATGCACCAACCGCATCCACCCCGCTGGATATCGCCAGCACCACCGTTTCTTCGGGCGTCTGGAACAATGGGCCGGAAATAATCTCAAAACCCATGTCTGAAAATGCCGATGCGACGACATTTGCGCCGCGATCATGCCCGTCTTGGCCCATTTTGGCGATCAATATCCGTGGTTTGCGCCCCAAACGCCGTTCAACCGATGCGACACCTGCCACCACCTGCTGCCAACGCGGATCACCGGCATAGGGCGCACCATAGACGCCCTTTACCGGCTGTGGCTGTGTCCCGTAACGCTGGAAACTTTCCTCCATCGCGGCAGATATTTCGCCCAATGTCGCCCGCGCCCGTGCCGCATCCACAGCCAGAGCCAGCAGATTATTTTCAACGCTCGCCGCGCCCGCCGCCCCTGCGGCCAGCGCCTTTAGCGCCGCCTGACATAAGGCCTCATCCCGCTCAGCCTTCATCTTGTTGATCCGCGCAATCTGGGCGTCGCGCACCTTGGCGTTATCAACCTCCAGCGTTTCGAGCAGATCTTCATTGGCAAGCCGGTATTTATTGACGCCGACAATCACATCATCGCCGCGATCTACCCGTGCCTGACGTGCAGCGGCGGCTTCCTCTATCATCGCCTTGGGCCAGCCAGCAGCGACGGCTTTTGCCATGCCGCCCTCCGCCTCAACGCGCGTGATAATCTCCCACGCCGCATCGACCAATTGCTGGGTCAACGCCTCCACATAATAGCTGCCACCCAGCGGATCGACGACATTGCACATGCCCGTCTCTTCCTGAATGATGATCTGCGTATTGCGCGCAATACGCGCCGAGAAATCGGTGGGCAGCGCGATGGCTTCGTCGAGCGCATTGGTGTGGAGCGATTGGGTGCCGCCCAGCATCGACGCCATCGCCTCAATCGTCGTGCGGATGACATTATTATACGGGTCTTGTTCGGTCAGCGACACGCCCGAAGTCTGACAATGGGTGCGCAGCATTTTGGACCGTTCGTCCTGCGCGCCGAGCTGGGTCATCACCCGGTGCCAGAGCACGCGCGCCGCACGCAGCTTTGCCACTTCCATGAAGAAATTCATGCCGATGGCGAAAAAGAAACTCAACCGTCCGGCGAATTTGTCGATGTCGAGGCCCGATGCCACGCCATATTTTACATATTCCATGCCATCGGCGATGGTGAAGGCCAATTCCTGCACCTGTGTCGCCCCAGCCTCCTGCATATGATAGCCGGAGATGGAGATGCTGTTGAATTTGGGCATCTCGCGCGATGTATAGCCGAAAATATCGCTGATGATCCGCATGCTTGGTTCGGGCGGGTAGATATAGGTGTTGCGGACCATGAACTCCTTTAAAATGTCGTTCTGGATGGTGCCGTCGAGCAGGTGACGGGGCACGCCCTGTTCCTCCCCCGCGACGATGAAAAAGGCGAGGATGGGGATGACCGCGCCGTTCATCGTCATCGACACTGACATTTGGTCGAGCGGGATGCCGTCAAAGAGGATTTTCATATCCTCTACAGAGTCAATCGCGACCCCCGCCTTGCCCACGTCGCCAACCACGCGCGGATGGTCACTGTCATACCCGCGATGGGTGGCAAGGTCGAAGGCGACGCTCAGCCCCTTTTGCCCGGCGGCAAGGTTGCGGCGGTAAAAAGCGTTGGATTCCTCCGCAGTCGAAAAACCGGCATATTGGCGGATTGTCCATGGTCGCCCGGCATACATGCTGGCGCGCACCCCGCGCGTAAAGGGCGCAAAACCGGGCAGGCCGGGGTCTACCGCCGCATCTTCGGCGGTGTAGAGCGGCTTTACCTCTATCCCCTCCGGCGTTTGCCAGAGCAGGTTTTTGCCCTTTACTTCCTTGGCGGCGGCGGCCCGCCAATCATCCAAATCTGCCATTTTACCGTCCTTCAAATGCCGCCTTGCGCTTTTGGAGGAAGGCCATGCCCCCCTCCATCGCGTCGCGGGAGGAACCGGCGATGCGCTGCCCCTCCGCCTCAGCCTGCATCCCGCTGCCATAGTCAGATTCCAGCGCGATCAATATGTTGCGGCGCATCTGCGCAAAGGCGATGGTTGGGCCCGCCGCCAGCCGCGCGGTGAGCGCGCGCGCTTCACCCAGCAACGCATCATCGGCAACGCATTTGTGGACAAGGCCCCAGTCAGCCGCCTTTGCTCCGCCGATTTTTTCGCCCAGCATCATCATTTCGGTTGCGCGCGCCTTGCCAATCAGGCGCGGCAGCATCCACGTCGCGCCACCGTCGGGCACCAGACCGATGTTGACAAAGGCCTGCAGGAAATAACCGCTTTCGCCGGTGATGACGAAATCCCCCGCGAGCGCGAGGCTGCACCCAATCCCCGCCGCCGGGCCGTTGACAGCGGTAACAATCGGCATCGGCAATTTGGCGAGCGCCAGCATCAGCGGGTTGTAACAACGGGTGAGCGCGCGATAGGCTCCATCCCCCCCGCCGACCGAGCGTTCGCCGCGCGCGGCAAGATCTGCGCCTGAACAAAATGCGCGCCCTTCGCCGGTGATGAGCAGCGCGCGCGCACCATCCAGATGGAGCAAGGCATCACTCAATTCATCACCCATTTCGACCGACATGGCATTCAGCCGTTCGGGGCGGTTCAGGGTGATTGTCGCAATGCCATCTGCAATGTCGAGCCGGATGGTTTCGTAGGTCATGCATGTGCCCCCTCTGGCGTTTCCATAATTTCGGTCAAAATCCCCAGCATATCCTTGGGATGGACAAAGAATATCGGCGTCCCATGCGCCCCGGTACGAATTTCGCCCAGGACGCGTTTGCCCTGCCCCTCAAACCATGCTTTGGCGGCGTGGATGTCGGGCACCTCATAACAGACATGGTGCTGGCCGCCTTGCGGGTTGCGCTCCAAAAAGGCGGCGATGCTGGCATTGCCGGGCAAGGGTTCGATAAGTTCAATTTGCGTGCCATGCATCGCGCCATCCGCGCCCGGCGTATCGACAAAGCAGACCTTCACCCCCTGTTCGGGCATGTCAAAAGACGCGTGAATTTTGGTTGCGCCCATGACATCCCGGTAAAAGGCAATGCTGTCGGCGATGGATGGCGTCGCAACGCCAATATGGTTCAGACGGCCAAGTTTCATTGCTGCGCTTCCTTTGTCACGCCCACACCGTCAGAGCGGAAGATTGTCATGCTTTGTCCACGGATTTTCGAGGGTCTTATTCCGCAATTTGCGCAACCCCAGCGCGATGCGTTTGCGGGTTGAATGCGGATAAATAACCTCATCGATATACCCGCGCTGCGCCGCGACAAACGGGTTGGCAAAGCGTTCTTCATATTCGCGCGTGCGTTCGGCGATTTTTTCCGGATCACCCATGTCGCTGCGGAAAATAATCTCCACCGCGCCCTTGGCCCCCATCACCGCGATTTCGGCGGTCGGCCAGGCGTAATTCAAATCGCCGCGCAAATGCTTGGACGCCATGACGTCATATGCCCCGCCATAGGCTTTGCGCGTGATAACGGTGATTTTGGGCACCGTCGCCTCTGCATAGGCAAAGAGCAATTTTGCGCCATTTTTGATGATGCCGCCATGTTCCTGCGCAACGCCGGGCAGGAAACCCGGCACATCGACCAGCGTGACAATCGGAATGTCAAAGGCGTCGCAGAAACGGACAAAACGCCCTGCCTTTTTGGAAGCATTGATGTCGAGGCAGCCAGCGAGCACCATCGGCTGATTGGCAACGATGCCGACTGTCCGCCCCTCGACCCGACCAAATCCAATAAGGATATTGCCGGCATAGGCCGGTTGCAGTTCGAAAAATTCGCCCTCATCGACGATTTTGCGGATGCATTCATGCATGTCATAGGGTTGGTTGGCGCTGGGCGGTATCAACGTGTCGAGGCTGGCCTCCTGCCGGTCCCAAGGGTCGCTGCTGGGCCGTTCGGGGACGCCGGCACGGTTATTTTCGGGCAGATAGTCGAAAAATTCGCGCAGTTGCAGCAACGCCTCAATGTCATTTTCAAAGCCGAGGTCCGCAACGCCCGATTTCACCGTATGCGCGCTGGCCCCGCCCAATTCCTCCTGCGTCACAACTTCGTTGGTCACCGTTTTGACCACATCGGGGCCGGTGACGAACATATAGGATGAATCCTTCACCATGAAGATGAAGTCGGTCATCGACGGCGAATAGACCGCACCGCCCGCGCATGGTCCCATGATCAGCGACAGCTGCGGCACGACGCCGGAGGCGTTGACGTTGCGCTGGAAGACCTCGGCATAGCCGC
>CAUJJQ010000130.1 GCA_963205285.1 Pseudomonadota bacterium
GTTCGACCCACCTCAGTTGATCGATGTGCTCGCCGCTATTCCTGACGCGCCGCCCCGTCGATTTCGCTGGCGCAGCAAGCAATATATCGTGCGGTTTTATGAAGGGCCGGAACGGATCGCGCCAGAATGGTGGCGTCGTTGCGATGGGTATGACAACCCCGGATATAGCCGTGATTATTATCGGGTAGAAGACGAAGCGGGTCGTCGTTTCTGGCTGTTTCGTCATGGTCTTTACGGGCGTGAAACCAACAATCCGCATTGGTATGTGCATGGTTTATTCGCATGAGCGCCGACTCATTTTACGCCGAACTGGCGGCGGCAACCATTTATTCCTTTTTGCGCGGCGCATCTTCCCCCGCTGCGATGGTCGCCCGCGCGCTGGAATTGGGCATGGTGGGTATCGGCATCGCCGACCGCAACACGGTGGCAGGTGTGGTGCGCGCGCATGTGGCGTTGCAAGAGAGGCAACAGCGCGCGGCGGCACAAGGATTGATTCTGCCGGATTTTCGCTTGGTTGTTGGCGCGCGTCTCGTCTTTGCCGATGGCACGCCCGACATTCTGGCCTATCCGGCGACCCGCCATGGCTGGGGGCGGCTGACCCGTTTGTTGACGCTGGGCAATCTGCGTGCGCGCAAGGGTGAATGCATACTCTATTTCGACGATTTGCTGGAACATGACGCGGATCTGCTGTTGATCGTCATGTCTGGGGCTGATGCGGCTGTGCTGAAACGGCTGTGCGTCCATGCGCCGCATCGCGTCTGGATGGGCGCGGTGATGAACCGCGCAGGACGCGACGAACGCTTGCTGACTCGGATGCAACAAGTGTCGGCAAACTGTGATGTGCCGATGATAGCCGTCAATGACGCGCTATATGCCGACCCTGACACAAAGCCGTTGCACGATGTGCTCACCGCCATCCGTTGCAAGACCATAGTGCAGGCGGCGGGGCGTGATTTGGCCGCCAATGCAGAACGTCATTTGAAAGCGCCCGCCGAAATGGCCCGCTTGTTTGCGTCAGCACCCCATGCCGTGGCCGAAACGCAGCGTTTCCTCTCGCGCATTCGCTTCAGCCTCAACGATCTGCGTTACGAATATCCGCATGAGCCGGTGCCCCATGGTTGGGAACCGCAGGACTGGCTTGAGGATATGGTGATGGTGGCTGCGCGCAAACGATATGGCGCGACATTGCCCGTTGATGCGCAAAGGCGGATTGATGAAGAATTTAAGCTAATCCGCGAACAAAATTACGCTTATTATTTCCTCACCGTCCATGACATCGTCCGTTTTGCGCGCGCACAGAGGCCGCCGATATTATGCCAAGGACGGGGGAGCGCGGCGAACAGCATCGTCTGTTTTTTGCTCGGCATAACCTCTGTCGACCCGACGGGGCATGATTTGCTCTTTTCCCGTTTCGTCTCCGCTGAACGTAAAGAGCCGCCGGATATCGACGTCGATTTTGAGCATGAGCGGCGCGAGGAGGTGATGCAATATATATACCGCCGCTACGGACGGGAACGGGCCGGGATCGCCGCGACCGTCATCCATTACCGTCCGCGCAGCGCGGTGCGTGAAGTCGGCAAGGCGCTGGGTCTTTCGGAGGATGTCACCACGCGCATGGCAAGCACCGTCTGGGGCAGTTATGCGTCCAAATATGAACGTAAACGGGTGGCTGAAAGCGGCTTTGATCCCGACAATCCTGAAATCGCGCGTTTGAACCATTTTGTGCAGGAGATATTGCATTTTCCGCGCCACCTTTCGCAGCATGTCGGCGGCTTTGTGCTGACCCAAGGGCGTCTTGATGAGGTGGTGCCCATCCATAACGCTGCGATGGAGGATCGCACCTTCATTGAATGGGACAAGGATGACATTGACGCACTGGGGCTGATGAAAGTCGATGTACTGGCGCTCGGCATGCTGACCTGCATCCGCAAAAGTTTTGATCTGATGCGCGTTCACGGCCTTGGTGACCATAGTTTAGAGGTTGATCTCCGGTCGGATGACTCTGCAGTATATGACATGCTGTGCAAGGGCGACAGCGTCGGGGTATTTCAGGTGGAAAGCCGCGCACAGATGAATATGCTGCCGCGCCTTAAGCCCCGCAATCTTTATGATCTTGTCGTGCAGGTCGCGATAGTGCGGCCAGGCCCGATAGAAGGCGACATGGTGCATCCTTATTTACGGCGACGTGATGGGACAGAGGCAGTCGAATATCCATCGCCTACCCCGCCGCACGACCCGGCTGAACTGCACCATGTGCTCGGCAAAACATTTGGCGTGCCGCTGTTTCAGGAACAGGCAATGAAGCTGGCGATTGTCGCGGCGGGCTTTTCACCCGATGAGGCCAATGGTCTGCGCCGCGCGATGGCAACTTTTCGTAATGTCGGCACGATTGACAGTTTCCGCAATAAGATGGTCGGGGGCATGGTGCGGCGCGGCTATCAGCGCGACTTCGCCGAACGCTGTTTCCGCCAGATAGAGGGGTTTGGCAGCTATGGTTTCCCGGAAAGCCATGCGCAAAGCTTTGCCCGGCTCGTCTATGTCTCCGCCTGGATTAAATGCCATTATCCGGCGATATTCGCTGCCGCGCTCCTCAATTCCCAGCCCATGGGTTTTTATGCTCCTGCGCAGATTGTCCGCGATGCGCAGGACCATGGGGTGGAGGTGCGCCCCATCGATGTGAACGCCAGTGATTGGGACAATGGGCTGGAGGGGGATGGCGATATGCTCACCCTGCGTATCGGTTTTCGTCAGATTAGCGGGTTCAGGCAAGTTTGGGCGCAGGCAATCCAGACTGCACGCCAACAGGGGCGGTTCACCAATATCGAGAATTTGGCGCGCCGTGCACACTTGCCGCAGCGTGCGTTGCGCCTGATTGCCGATGCCGATGCCTGCGCGTCATTGGGGTTGGACCGGCGTGCCGCATTGTGGGAGGTGCGGCGTATGCCCGACGATGCATTGCCGCTTTTCGCCGCAGCGCGCGCCGCCGAACTGAACAGCGAACCCAAAATCGACCTGCGCCCTATGGGGTTGGGTGAACATGTTGCTGCTGATTATCAGATGACGCAGCTATCGCTGAAAGCGCATCCGATGGCGCTGTTGCGCCCGCTGCTCGAAGGGGAGCATATCATGCCCTGCGCGGCGCTGCGTAATATGAAAAACGGGGCAAAAATACGGGTCGTGGGCATAGTGCTGGTGCGTCAGCGACCCGGAAAGGGCAATGCGATTTTCATCACGCTGGAGGATGAGGGCGGCATCGCCAATATCGTGCTGTGGGCTCGCCAGTTAGAGCGAATGCGCCGAGAAGTGATGGCGGCGCGCGTGATGCTGGTCGAAGGGGATTTGCAGCGGAGTAAGGACGGCGTCATTCATGTGATGGCGCGCCGCATCATCGACCGAAGCGATGTTCTGACCAGTTTATCGAATATTGATGACGTGGAACCCGAACTATCCCGTGCCGATATATTCGTCCACCCGGAACATTTGCATAAGGCGATGCGCCATTTGGAGCAGCAACATGGCCATCCGCGCAATTTGCACCTTTTGCCCAAATCCCGGGATTTTCATTAAGGGCCGTGGACGCAATTTTGGGAAGTGAGGAAATGCTGGCTGGGGCGGGAGGATTCGAACCTCCGCATGGCGGTACCAAAAACCGCTGCCTTACCGCTTGGCTACGCCCCAGCATGTCGCGGCGCGGCAATAGGGGCCTTCGGCCGATTTTGAAAGCCGCTTTTTGCCGTTTCGCACTAATTTAATCGATACGCTGCACCCAGCCATAGGGGTCGGCGGCCGTGCCGCGCTGAATAGCAACCAATTGACTGCGCAGCGCCTCGGTCAACTGGCCGATTGCACCCGCGCCAATCTCTGCCTTGAAACCGTCGCCGCTGACACTCGCTACCGGGGTGACTACGGCTGCCGTGCCGCAGGCAAAGGTTTCGCGCAGCTTACCACTCGCCGCATCAGCGCGCCATGCATCGATGCTATAGCGTTCTTCGCGCACGACTAGACCCTTGTCGCGGGCCAGCGTCAAAATCGAATCGCGGGTGATGCCGGGCAATATGCAGCCATCGAGCGGTGGGGTCAGGATCGATCCGTCGTCAAAGACGAAAAACAGGTTCATGCCGCCCAATTCCTCAACATAGCGGCGCTCCACCGCGTCGAGGAAGACGATCTGATCATAGCCTCTGGCAATCGATTCGGCCTGAAAGCGCAGGCTGGCCGCGTAATTGCCGCCGCATTTGGCCGCGCCCGTACCACCGGGGCCACTGCGCGAATCATGGTCGGACACGAGCAGGTTAATACCGCTCGCGCCTGGTTTGAAATATCCGCCTGAAGCTGCGGCCAGGACAATGAAGAGATATTCATTGCTCGGCTTCACCCCCAAAAACACCTCCGACGCGAACATGAAGGGGCGCAGGTAGAGCGACCCGCCATCGACCGGCGGGAACCACGCGGCATCGATGCGGGCGATTGCCTTGCAGGCATCGACAAAGACATCCTCTGGGAAATGCGGCATCGCCATGCGCGTCGCGCTCTGGTTAAAACGCGCGGCGTTGGCGTCCGGGCGGAACAGCGCCATGGTACCATCGGCATGGCGATACGCCTTTAGCCCTTCAAAAATTTCCTGCGCATAATGGAGCACTGCACACGCCGGATCGATGCTGAGCGGCGCGCGCGCGGTCAGTTCGGCATCACCCCAGCCCTTACCCTCTACATAACGGGCGATGACCATATGGTCGGTGAAAACCTTGCCAAAGCCGGGGTTGGCGATCCGTTCAGCCCGTTCAGTGGCGGGGACGGGGTTGGAGTGATGCTGGGTGATTATCCGGGTCATGGCTGTGCTTTTGCTGGGGTAGGGAGTATTTATTCGGTTAGCCAGCGCCGCCCAGCGTTGCAAGCCTTGCGATGGGCGCGCACCCATGCTGAAACGATGGATATGACGGGCAACAGTGAAAATGGCGGTCGTGCCGATGACGGCTATGGCATCGCAAGGCTCAACCTTGCGGCCTCCCCCCTCTTTTTGCGCGAGGCGGAGGTGATGCGTGGGCTCGCCCTTGTGCAAATGGGTGCGGTGCATCTCGCCGCGCAGGCCGATGCGCTGTTGCGCGATGTGGGGATAGGGCGCGCCCATGCCCGGTTGCTTGCGAACGTCGTGCAGTGGCCGGGCAATGCCATTGCTGATTTTGTCCCGATTACAGCAACCAGCAAGCAGGCGCTCGGCCGCGTGGCGCGCGATCTGGCACGACGTAACCTCATTGAAATTCGTCCTGGCCAACGCGACCGACGGCAACGGCTGCTCTTTGCCAGTGCGGCGGGGGAGCGGTTGTCGGTGCAAATCAATGTCGCGCTCAGTCGCGCGCTGGCGGAGGCCTATGCCGGTGCCGGGCAAAATGCGGTCAGTGGTTTCTGGCGGGTGCTGGAAGGGATGGTGCCGGTCGCCAGCCATGCCGCGATTGCCGAACTGGCGCGGCGCAGGGGTGCTGGCTAATCGGCTTTGGCCAAGGCGGCGAGCGCACGTCCACGCAGTGCCGCCGCTTCCAAAGTTGCTGCCATCAACCGCGACAATGTGCTTTCTTGGGCCAGCACATCCAGCCCAGCCTGTGTCATACCGCCGGGGCTGGCAACTTCGCGCGCGAGTTCCTGCGCGCTTTTGCGTGTGTTGCGCAACGTCGATGTTGCACCGAACAGCGTCGCACGCGTCAGCGCGTCGGCGTCATCCCCGGCAATCCCCAATTGCATCGCGGCACCTGCCATCGCTTCGGCAAAGGCATAGAAAAATGCCGGCCCGCAGCCGGTAAGCGCTGCGACAGCGTCGAGTGCGGCCTCGTCCGCCAGCGGACAGACCATGCCCAAAGGGGCGAGCAGCGCATCGAACATGGCGCGCGTCGCATCGGGCATCTCCCCGGTGAAGGCAACAACGCCCAACCCATCGGCCACCGGCATATTGGGCATTATGCGCGCGATGGGTGCGGATGTTTGCAGCGCTGCGCGCAGGCTGGTGATTTCAATCCCCGCCATCATCGACAGCACCAGCGTTTTGGCGCCAATCAGCGGGGATATTTGCGGGGCAAGCGCGGCAAATTGCTGCGGCTTCACCCCAATGCACAATATGTCGGGCGCGGCCAGTCCTCTGCCGTTCGTAACAACAGTGACGCCGTCTGCAACGCTCGCGCCACTTTTCCGTACCGCAACTACCTGCGCGGGGTCCATGCCGTCGGCCAGCCAGCGGTGCAGCATCGCGCCGGCCATCTTGCCGCATCCAAACAAGAGGATGCTGGCGTCAAAACGCCGCAAAGCACCGTTCATGCTTCGCCCTGCGTTTCGACCATCGCGGCGGCAATCGCTTCGGCGGGGCTTTTATTGCCCCACAGCATGAACTGAAAGGCGGGGTAAAAGCGGTCGCACTCCTCCATCGCCACGCTGATTAAATGTTCGGTCATTGCCATGGTGATGCCGCGTTCGGTGCCGATCAAGGTCGCATGCCGCCAAACCAAAATGCCGGGGTTCGACCACAGCTCAAAATGCCCCATCCACATATTTTCGTTGATTAGCGTCAGGGTCTCATGCGTCGCGGCGCGCCGTTCATCGGCGACGCGAATGTCCGGAAACAGCATGATCTGAAGGACGCCATCATCCTCCCGCCAGACTGCGCGCAATTCATATTGGCTCCAGCTGCCCGGTGCGCTGGTGACCAATTCCTCTTCTCCCACCATTTCATGCGTCCAGCCCTGCGCATCGAAGTAGCTGGCCAGCATGGCGATGGGTTCATCGCCGTCATCATCTTGATCAAAACCATGGGTCATCATGTGCCCGCCATGCGCGTTCCGCCCGTGCGGCGCAAGCAGACAAAAGCCCCGGCTATTTTTTGCTTTTGCGCTCCTGCGGCGTCGCATCCGTCGCGGCGCGGGCGCTGAGCGCGGCTTCCAGTGCGGCTACCCGTTCGGCGAGCACGTCAAATTCTTCGCGGCTGACAAAATCAACGCCGCCCATAAATTCGCGTGCCCGTTCCTTGGCACCTTCCTGCACCTCCCGCGCCATGCCGGCAAAGGTGCCCGCAGCGCCGTTCAGCACTTTGGCCATATCTTCAAAGATTTTCTTCTGCGATTGCATGGGTGCCTCCCGAAAAAATTAGCGGCTGATGATGCTGATATTGGTGCTGGCTGCCGGAACGACAAGGTTTTCGGCATTCGGATTTTGCGCATCGAGTTGGAAAAATGCCAGCGTGATGAACGTCAACCATGCTGCTACAACCAAAAGCAGCAGCGCCGCGATGGGGCGAATGCGCCACGCCGATATGGTGCCGAGCAGGGCGAGAAGCGCTGCCCCAGCAACGAGCCAGCAGCCGAGCGTCAATAATTGCATACCAAAGACTATCGGGTGCCAGGCTAGGAGCAAAGCTGCGGTGAGGAGAATTAGGGTCACGGCGACGCCGCGTCCGCTCGCCCCGCGCGCAGAGATGAGGAGGGCGAGCGCCACCGCCAGCGCCGCATAGCAAAGCATCCAGCCCCAGCCGAGGAGGTGAAGGTCGGGCCGTGGGGCTTGCAGTGCCCCAAACCAGCGCTGTGCATGCGCGTTGACCGCCAGCCGCATCGACAGCGCACCCAGCCCCAGCACCGCCGGAACAGTCAGCAATAACCAGCGCAACAGCGCCATTCGCAACTGCTCGCCCGACGCGATTTCCTGCATCAATCCGCCTCCTGCACCAATTCGGCATCATTTGGCGCATCGCCCAGCGTCGCGGCAAGCAGAAACTCGACATTCCCCTCCGGCCCCGTGATCGGGCTGGTGATGATCGGCAGGGTTTGCCAACCTTGATCTTGCAGAAATTGGGCGGCATCGGCGCACACCCGCGCATGGATGGCGCTGTCGCGCACCACCCCCTTTTTGCCGATTTCCGTCCGCTGGGCTTCAAATTGCGGTTTGACCAGCGCAATCAGCCGCGCACCCGGCGCGGCAAAGCCCATCGGCACCGGCAGCACTTTAGCCAGCGCGATAAAGCTGGCGTCACAGACAATGAGGGTGACGGGTTCCGGGATATGCGCTGTCGTCAGCGTGCGAGCGCTGGTCTGTTCATGGACGATAACGCGCGGGTCGTTGCGCAATTTCCACGCGAGCTGGTTTGTGCCCGAATCCACCGCATAGACGCGCGCCGTCCCCCGGTGCAGCAGCACGTCAGTAAAGCCGCCGGTCGAGGAACCGACGTCGATCGCCACCGCGCCCGTCACATCCCAGCCGAGCGCGCCCAGCGCATGATCGAGCTTTATCCCGCCGCGCGAAACCCATGGGTGGTCGCGCCCCTTGGCATGGATGGGGGCATCGGCTGCCACCATCTGTCCCGGCTTGTCGATGCGCTGGGTGGCGAGATATATCTGCCCGGCGAGAATTAGCGCCTGCGCGCGGGTACGGCTTTCGGCGAGGCCCAATTCCACCACCCGCTGGTCAGCGCGCATTTTGGCCATCACCGCG
>CAUJJQ010000131.1 GCA_963205285.1 Pseudomonadota bacterium
GGCCAATCGGTTCAACAATGGCATCGCGGGTAATGGGGGCCAGAAATTCGTCCATCGCCACATGGCTACGCGGGCGATAGCTGCCGGTATCACCCATCGGCATCGATTCGATGAGCGCAAGGTCGAAGCCGCCATCTTCACAAAAATCGAGCATTTCCGCGAGCATATGGTCGTTGAACCCTGCCATCGCCACCATATTGATCCGGATGGATAGTCCCGCATCGCGCGCCGTCGATATGCCGCGCAGCACGGCATCCATGCTGCCGCCGCGCGTGATATAGGTAAAATCTATCGGGTCGAGCGTATCGAGGCTGATGTTGACGCGTCGAACACCTGCCTTGGCAAGGGCATGTGCATGTTGGTCGAGCAAGGTCGCATTGGTGGTGAGGTTGAGCGCGTTGAGGCCATGGCCCAGCCGTTCGCCGATGCGCGCTGTCACATCGTCAATATCCTTGCGGGTCAGCGGTTCGCCGCCGGTCAGCCGGATCGTATCGATCCCCCGGTCGATGAAATGATGCGCTATGCCGACCAATTCGTCGGTCGTCAGCAGATTGCGGCGCGGCATGAAGACCATGTCTTCGGCCATACAATATCGGCAGCGCAGGTCGCAGCGGTCGGTAACCGAAATGCGTAAATAGCTGATTACACGGCCAAAAGCATCGCGCATCCGCGCGCGGGGGGTGGCGTTTTCGACATCCGACGGCGGGGGGGAGGGGGCGGTTTGCTGTTCCACGCTCGCGGGTTAAACCCCCGACGAACGCAAAGCAAGCAATGGGCAAGGAAATTGCGCTATAGCGCCTGGCAATGCCGCATTCCGACCTTCCTGCGCGCCGCGCCTTGCTATTGTCCTTTGTCCACCGCGATGCGCTGGCGGGCCAATTGGGTGCGCTCGGCTATCGCGTGCTGGCCGGGCGGCAGAGCGACAATTTGCGCCGCCGCCTTGCCGAAAGCGCGGTGCCGTTGCTGATTATCGACGCGCGCGATGCCATGAACGATGCGCTGGCGGCGGTGCGGGCGCTGGGCGATACATGGGACAGCATGCAGACCGGGGTCTTGCTCCTCTATGACCGGGTGGACAGCGCCATATTGCCGCAGTTTGCCGCGCTCGGCGTCACCGCTATGCTGCCGCACCCGTGGAGTGATGCGCAGCTGCTGCTGGCGCTCGGCCTCGCTGCGCGGGGGGAGGGCGGGGCACCCGTCAATGCGCGGCTGTTCTGGTGGCGACTCAAGGGCCGCAATTTACTGCGGGAGGAAGCTGCGGACGGGGCTGGCGATGGGGCCATGGCCCGCCTGTTCGCCGATGCGCGTTATGGCGATATTCGCGGCTTTGCCCGCACGATGCACCCCACGGATCGTCGGCGCGCCTTTGCGGCGTGGCGGTTGCTACGTTCGGGCCAGCAATATGTCGCCTTTGTGCAAGCACAGCCGCCAGAGCCGGTCACCGGCCAATTGGTGCACCATATTATCGCCGATGGGGCACGCGCTGCGGGGCAGGTCGAATGGTTGCCCGCTGTGCCGCGTCGCCTGCAATCTGGGCCGCGGATCACCCGGATGATCGACCCGGTACTGAGCCTCGCGGTCGCGCGCGCGGGGGAGGGCGCATTGCTGATGCTGCTCGAAATATCGCCGCTGCAGCCCGTTTCACGGCGCAGCGATGGCGAAATAGCGATCACCATTTTCGAACGTGACCTGACAGAGCGTTTGCGCGGCGATGGCGTTGCCAGCCATTGGCGCATCGGCCCGCAGCACTGGCTGTTCAGTCTGGGCAAGGCGGCGGTTGCGGGGCAATCGGCGCAGCAAATGACCGTCGCGCTCAACATTGCGGACGCGCATCGGGCGCATTTGGCGCGCCATATGGGGGCCGATGCGCTGCGCATCGGCTTTGCACGTGCGCGCGATGGGGAGGCGCCCAATGCCCTACTGACCCGGTTACAGCGGCAATGCCGGCCGCTTGCAACATGGCTCGGCGGCATCGACATGGATGCAGCACCCGAACAGCTCAGCATCGTCTTCCAGCCGCAATTTGCGCTCGATAGCTATGCCATAGTGGGTGCAGAGGCATTGGCGCGCTGGCAGCACCCCAAATATGGGCGGCTTGGCCCCGCAGCGCTGTTCGCCGCCGCGCGGCTTGTCGGGGCAGAGGCGGCGCTTAATCGGGCGATACGGAAAAAGATACTGGCGCAGATGGCTGCGTGGCCCGCATCGGCTGCGGAACTGCGCATCGGCATCAACCTCGACGCAAAAATTCTGGCGGATGATGATTTGGCCACACAGATGCAGGACGAAGCGGCGCTGGCCGGGGTTGCGATGCACCGGCTCACCATCGAACTGCTGGAAAGCGCGATGCTCACCGACCCGGAAGCCGTCGCCAAGAACCTGAGCAAGCTGCGTCAGGCGGGGGCAAAAGTCGCGCTCGATGATTTTGGCAGCGGCTATTCGGGACTGGCATGGCTCGACGCGCTGCCGGTCGATTACCTCAAAATGGATGCCGCGCGCACGGCCAGCGTGGCGACATCGGGCGGGGTGGTCGTGCGCGATCTCTTGGCACTCGCCGCGCGCCATGACCTGCCGATGCTGGCCGAAGGGGTAGAGAACCATGCAGAAGCGGCCTTGCTGCGCGATATGGGTGTCACCATCGCGCAGGGGCATGGATTATCCCCGCCGCTGGAGGAGGGAGATTTGATCAAATTATTGGCGGGCTAATTTCGCCAACCCTTTGGACAATTGCAGCGCACCGTTCAAACGCGCCGCCGCATGGGGCCAGCTTCGCGCGATGTTCAGCCGCCCGTCGGGACGCAATTTGGCGGTGCCCGACAATCGTTCGACATAGGCGATAAGGCCCCCGACATTGGGCGGCGCGTCGCCCGCGAATGCCACCAACGCCCCTTTTGCCGAAATATCGAGCCGGGAAATGCCCGCCTGCATCGCGTACAATTTTATTTCCATCAACTGCATCAAATTGGCGGTTGGTTCGGGCAATGGCCCGAAACGGTCGATCATTTCGGCGGCAAATGCGTCAATGTCTGCGCGCGATTCCAAATCATTGAGCCGACGATAGAGCGCCATGCGCAGCGACAGGTCGGGCACATAATCATCGGGCAGCAAAATCGGCGCGTCGAGCGTGATGAGGGGCGACACACGTTCCTTGGGCGAAGCCAACCCCGCCCCTTCGGCACGGGCGAGCAAAATCGCATCCTCCAGCATCGACTGGTACAGTTCAAACCCGACTTCGCGGATGTGGCCCGATTGTTCATCGCCGACCAGATTGCCCGCCCCGCGCATGTCGAGGTCATGGCTCGCCAATTGGAACCCGGCCCCCAATGAATCGAGGTCGAGCAGCAATTTCAGCCGTTTTTCGGCCGTTTCGGTGATAATCCGATCCGCTGGCGTGGTGAAATAGGCGTAAGCGCGGGTCTTCGCGCGGCCAACGCGTCCGCGCAGCTGGTACAGTTGCGACAGGCCGAAACGGTCGGCCCGGTGGATGATCAGCGTGTTGGCGTTGGGAATGTCCAGCCCGCTTTCGACGATGGTGGTGGAGAGGAGGACATCATAGCGCCCCTCGTAAAAGGCGCTCATCCGGTCTTCGACCTCGCTCGGCGCCATTTGCCCATGCGCCACGACATAGCGCACTTCACCCACCGATTTGCGCAGGAAATCCTCTATATCGGGGATGTCGGAAATGCGCGGGACAACGATGAAACTCTGCCCGCCGCGATGATGTTCGCGGAGCAATGCCTCGCGCATCACCACCGCATCCCACGCCGAAACATAAGTGCGCACCGCCAGCCGGTCGACCGGCGGGGTTTTTATGACGCTAAGGTCGCGCAGACCGGACATCGCCATCTGGAGCGTGCGGGGGATGGGAGTCGCGGTCAGCGTCAACACATGCGCGTCGGACCGCAGCGCCTTTAACCGTTCCTTGTGCACCACACCGAAATGCTGTTCTTCATCGACGATGATCAGGCCGAGCCGCTTAAACTCGATGCTTTTGGCCAGCACCGCATGGGTGCCGATGACGATGTCGATCTGCCCGGCGGTCAGCCCATCGCGCACCGATTTGGCTTCATTGGTTGGAACCAACCGCGACAGGCGACCAATGTTGATCGGAAAGCCGCGAAACCGCTCGACAAAATTGGCGTGGTGCTGGCGGGCGAGCAAGGTTGTCGGGGCGACGATGGCCACCTGTAACCCCGCCATCGCGGCGACAAAGGCGGCGCGCAACGCGACCTCTGTCTTGCCGAAACCGACATCGCCGCACACCAGCCGGTCCATCGGTTTGCCCGCCGCCAGATCGGCCAAAACATCTCCAATCGCGGCTTCCTGATCATCTGTCTCGGTATAGGGAAAGCGGTTGAGGAACTCTGGGAAACCGGCATCCGCATCGGCACGCGGCGCAATGGCAAGCGCGCGCTGCGCCGCTGTCGCCAGCAAAACACCCGCAATTTCGCGGATGCGTTCCTTCATCTTGGCGCGGCGACGTTGCCATGCATCCCCGCCCAAACGGTCGAGTGCCACCGCTTCGCCATCGCCGCCGTAGCGGGTCAAAACGTCGAGATTCTCGACCGGCACATATAATTTGTCGCCGCCAGCATAGGTAAGCCAGACGCAGTCATGCGGCGATTGTCCGACGGGGATGGAGGTCAGCCCCTGATAACGCCCGATGCCATGGTCACGGTGAACGACCAGATCGCCGGTTGACAGGCTGGCCATTTCGGCGAGGAAAGCGTCGGCGCTTTTCCTTTTTTTGGCGCGGCGCACCAGCCGGTCACCCAACATATCCTGTTCGGTGAGGATGCTGATGTCGCCCAGCGTAAATCCATGATCGAGCGGCAGGCAGAGGGCAGCGCAGTTATGCGCGCCTGAAAGCGCCAGCGCGCCCGCCCAATCATCGACAGGGACAAGTCCGCGCGCACCATGTTCTTCGAGCAGTTGCAGCAAGCGTGCGCGTGACCCCGGCGAGTAACAGGCGAGGATGATTTTGCGCCCTGCGCGCCGTTCAGCGGCGATATGCGCCGCGATTTCTGTATAAATCGGCCCATTTTGCGCACGAATATCAGCAAAATCGCGTGCGGCATGACTGGCGAGGTCGATGATGTTGGGCGCGGGCGGCTCGGCAAAGCCCGTAACGCCATGGATGGGCACTGCTCCCGCCAGCGTGCGCCATTCATCCTCCAATATATAGCGCGCTTCGGGGGGGAGGGGGCGATAAGCGCCGGGTGTCCGCCCCTCCGCCTCCAGCCGGTTGGCGTGATAATCGGCAATGGCTTCCCAACGATGGGCGCGGGCGCTGGCGGCGCCATCCTCCTCCACCCACAGGCAATCATCGCCCAGATGGTCGATGAGCGGCACCAGCCGTTCCTCCATCAACGGCAGCCAATGTTCCATGCCTGCACTGCGCCGCCCGTCGCTGATCGCCTGATAGAGCGTGTCGCCGGTCGCACTGACGCCAAAAAACTCACGATATTGGGTGCGGAAACGGCGGATATTTTCTTCGCTGAGTTGCACCTCGCTCGCCGGGCGCATTGAAAATCCATCGGCCTTGGCACTGCTGCGCTGATCAGCGGGGTCAAAGCGGCGAATATCCTCCACCTCGTCGCCAAAGAAATCGAGCCGATAACCCAGCGTCTCGCCCGCCGGGAAGAAATCAATTATCCCGCCGCGCACCGCATATTCGCCATGGTCGGCGACATTATCCACGCGCACATAGCCCAAATCACCCAGCCGGCTGGCGAGCGCATCGCGTTCAAAGCGGCTGCCCACGCGAACATCGAGGCTGAGCGCGCGGATGCGAAAGGGGGTGAGCGTGCGCTGCAAAACCGCATTGGCGCTGGTGAGGATTATTTGGGGGCCGTGGCGCGGCCCCTGCAAGCGTGCCAGCGTGGCGAGCCGCGCCGAACCGGCGGCAAGGCTGGGGCCGGAACGGTCGTAGGGCAGGCAATCCCACGCGGGAAAGGTCAATATCTCCACATCGGGGGCGAAAAACTGCGCCGCATCGGCGATCGCCTGCATCGCGGCCGCATCGCTGGTTACCCATGCGAGGCGCTGGCCCTGCGCGTGGGCGAGGCGCGCCAATTCGCCCGCCAGCATCGGCGCATATCCCGGCGCAACGCGGGTGAGGCGCAGCGTACCCGCTGCGTCAAAAAGGCGCGTGGGCAGCGTCATATGATGCGGATATAATCCAGCCGCCGCAGCGCGTCGAACATCGGCCCGTGCAGGCGTTCAGGCGCTTCAGCCACCCCCATCGCCCACGCCAATATGTCGACATCCTGTTCGTCGATCAGCGCCTCGAACCACGTAATTTCTTGTGCATCCCACCCTTGATGGTGCGCATCAAAAAAACCGCCGACCAGATAATCCGCTTCGCGCGTGCCGCGATGCCATGCGCGGTAACGCAGCGCGCGAAGATGGGCAGGGTCGGACATGGGTTTCCTCTATACCGGCGGGGCTGGCGCAGTGGCCGCGCAATGCCTATGCTGCGCGCCATAGTCATGCGGCCCGCCATACTCAATCCTCTCTTTACCGAAATGGCGGCCAGAAAGGGCGTCGGCCCAGGGCTTGTCCGCCTGCTCGAACGGCTGGAAATCCGGCGGGTGCGTGACCTCCTCTTTCACTTGCCGAGCGGCTTTGTTGAGCGGCGCGCCATCGCCGATTTGGATGCGGCGCGCATCGGCGAACAGGCACTGGTCGAACTGTGCGCGCAGGAATATCGCGCGGGGCGTTCGGCGCGCGCGCCGATGCGTATTTCCGCCTTCGATCGTGCCGGAAACCATGTCGCCATCGTCTATTTCGGGCGCGCGGCGCATATCGGCAAACGCGCCTTTCCGCTGGGTGAATGGCGGCTGGTGGCGGGGCGGATCGACCGTTTTGGT
This sequence comes from Pseudomonadota bacterium, assembly GCA_963205285.1. Classification (GTDB taxonomy): domain Bacteria; phylum Pseudomonadota; class Alphaproteobacteria; order Sphingomonadales; family Sphingomonadaceae; genus Sphingopyxis. The sequence continues at coordinate 6,870 of CAUJJQ010000131.1, forward strand.
GATGATTTGCAGATCGTCCACCCCGACCATGTCGGCGCGGTAACGGGGGACGGCGCACCGCCTGCCAAGGCGCATGAAAATATCTATCCGTTGACAGAGGGGCTGACCAATCCGCGCATCGCCGCGCTGATGACGGATGCGCTGGGCGATGCGCCAAATTTGCCCGAATGGGCGGATGCGTCGTTGCTGACCAACCGTCACTGGCCCGACTGGCGAAGCGCGCTCACCCACGTCCATGGCGATGCGCGGGGGGAGGCGGACACAGCGGCGCGCGACCGGCTGGCCTATGATGAATTATTGGCCGGGCAATTGGCCTTTTTGCTCGTCCGCGCGGCGGGGCGGCAGCGACCGGGGCGTATATTGACACCCAACGGACGGCTGCGCGATGCGGTGCCGCTGCCCTTTGCGCTGACGGGTGCGCAGGTGCGCGCGATTAAGGAAATCGACCGCGATTTGATTAGCGGCGCGCCGATGCTGCGCCTGCTGCAAGGCGATGTTGGCTCCGGCAAGACGCTGGTGGCGCTGATGGCGATGCTGGCAGCGGCGGAAAATGGCGCACAGGCCGCGATGCTCGCCCCCACGGAGATTTTGGCGCGCCAGCATTTTGCCAATCTGTCGGCGTTGCTGCGCGATGTGCCGGTGCGTGTCGCGCTCCTAACGGGACGCGAAAAGGGCAAGGCGCGCAGCGAAATTGTCGATGCGCTGGCGCGCGGTGCCATCGACATACTTATCGGCACCCACGCGATTTTTCAGGATGCGGTTGTTTATGATGATCTGGCGCTGATCATCGTCGATGAACAGCATAAGTTCGGTGTGGCGCAGCGCATGGCATTGGCGCGCAAGGGGCGGCAGGTGCCGCATGTGCTGGCGATGACTGCGACCCCCATTCCGCGCACTTTGGTGCTCGCCGCTTATGGGGAGCTAGACGAAAGCCGTCTCGATGAATTGCCGCCGGGGCGCAGCCCGGTGGATACGCGCGTCGTCACGCAGGAACGCATCGGCGATATGACCGATGCCATGGCGCGTCATTTGGACGGGGGTGGCCGCGCCTATTGGGTGTGCCCGCTGGTCAATGACAGTGACAAGAGCGACGCAACGGCGGTGGAGGCGCGCTTTGCCGCGCTACAAACGCGATTTGGCGCAGCGGTCGCGATGGTGCATGGGCAAATGGCAGCGGCGGATCGCGATGCAGCGATGCAGGCATTTATCAGCGGAACGGTCAGCCTGTTGGTGGCGACGACGGTTATCGAAGTCGGGGTCGATGTGCCCGAAGCCAGCCTGATGATCATCGAAAATGCGGAACGTTTCGGGTTGGCACAGCTCCACCAATTGCGCGGGCGGGTCGGGCGCGGCAGCGCTGCATCGCGCTGCATATTGCTGCGCGCCAATGCGGTCAGCGAAACGGCGCGCGCGCGCCTTACACTCATGCGTGAAACACAGGATGGGTTCCGCATAGCGGAAGAGGATTTGCGCCTGCGCGGCGGCGGTGAGTTGATGGGCACGCGCCAGTCTGGCGAAGGGCAATTTCATCTGGCGAACGGCGAACAAATTGACCGGCTGATCGGCGTGGCGCGCGATGATGCGCACCTGCTCCTTGAACGCGATGGCGCCCTGGATGGTGCGCGCGGGGATGCGGCGCGCATCCTCCTCTATTTATTTGAACGTGATGTCGGGGTGCAATTGCTCAGGGGTGGTTAAACATTCGCGCTCAACGCGCGCAGCAAGGGTGCATAATCGCTGAGCGGCATGCCCTGCAGGAATTGGATGCCGCTGCGCCCGCCCAGCGACCAGATGCAACGCCCAGCAACCTTGCCTAAAATCGGCATCGAAAAATGGACTATGCCATTGTCGGTAATCGTCTGTTCGTGGCGTATGAGCGCGCCATCGGCAGAGATATTGACGATGGTCACCATCGCTGGCTGCCCGTCGGGCAGGTTCAACGGTACGCGCGCATATACATCGGTGCGCGGGCACAAACGCTGATCTACGCCTTGATAAGAGGCATTGGTTATAGGCTTCATCGCATCGCCTTTGCGCTAGAGACGCGCGATATTGCGCCCAACATTGTCAACAAGCAGTAAACGTAGCGGCGAATGGATGCGCGGCGCTGCGATTATTTTGCGGCGATCTGCCCATGTTTTTTCGCGCCCAGCTGGACAGCAATCGACGTGTCGCCGGGTAGGATGCGGGCCATTGCGTCACTGACCACAACGCCATCGATGCGCACCGCCCCTTCGGTGATTTTGCGCTTCGCTTCATTATTGGAGGCGACAAAACCCAAGGCTTTCAAAATATTGGCGACGCTATCGCCTTCGGCCGATATGGCAACGCTGGCGATGCCCCCCGCCATTGCGCCTTGTTCAAATATCTTTGCCGCGCTGTCTGCCGCATCTGCCGCAGCTTCCGCCCCGCGGCACATGGCGGTTGCGAGGTTGGCGAGGGTTTTTTTCGCCTCGTTGATGTCGCTGCCACCCAATTGGCTGAGGCGGCGGACTTCATCCATCGGCAGGTCGGTGAAAAGCGCCAGAAAACGCCCGACATCGCGGTCATCGCAATTGCGCCACTATTGCCAATAATCATGCGCCGACAATTGGTCGGGGTTGAGCCAGACCGCGCCCGATGCCGTCTTGCCCATTTTCGCACCATTGGCGGTGGTGAGCAGCGGGGTTGTAACACCGAACAATTCCGTCCCATCCATGCGGCGGGCCAGTTCGATCCCGTTGACAATATTGCCCCATTGGTCCGAACCGCCCATTTGCAGCCGCGCGCCATGGCTGCGCGACAATTCCCGGAAATCATAGGCTTGCAGGATCATATAGTTGAATTCGAGGAAGGTGAGCGGCTGTTCACGGTCGAGCCGTAATTTTACCGAATCAAAGGTCAGCATGCGATTGATGGTGAAATGCGGACCGACGGTGCGCAACACCTCCACATAGCCCAATTGGTCGAGCCAATCGGCATTATTGACCATGACGGCATCGCTCGGCCCATCGCCAAAGGTCAGAAATGGTTCAAAAATCCGCCGGATGGAGGCGATGTTGGCCGCAATGTCGGCATCGCTCAGCATTTGACGCGACGCATCGCGCCCCGACGGGTCGCCAATCTTGGTGGTGCCGCCGCCCATCAGGACAATCGGCTTATGTCCTGCCTGCTGCATCCGCCGCAGCAGCATGATCTGCACCAAAGAACCGACGTGCAGCGAGGGAGCGGTTGCGTCAAAACCGATATATCCGGGGATGATTTGCTTGGCCGCCAGCGCGTCGAGTGCACCTGCGTTCGTCATCTGGTGGATATAGCCGCGTTCGTCGAGTAAGCGGACAAGATCGGATGTGAAGGCGCTGTTATCTGTCGTCATGGCGCGGCGCGCCTAGCATGGGGAGGGGCTGTTGGCCAATATATTGCGCGAAAATTGCGCGGATCTGGTTGCGCATGATGGCGTGCATGCAGGCGGGGTCGATGCGATCCATGTTGCATGGCAATGTCTGGATGACGATTTGCTCGACCTTCGCTTTGTGGCGGCGGGCGTTGGTGATCAATTGGCTCTGCCGTCGCCCAACACTGTGCCCACCCGGCGCGATGGTCTGTGGCAGACGAGCTGTTTTGAAATGTTCGCCGCGACCGATGCGGGCTATGCCGAATATAATTTTTCGCCCTCGGGTGATTGGGCCGCATACCATTTTACCGGCTATCGGTGCGGGATGGCGCTGCTCGATGTGCCCGCGCCGCATATCAGGCTGACGCACAGAGACCATGGCCTGACGCTCAACATTACGCTCACCCTGCCGCCCAAACTCGCCCAGGATGCGCGCGTCGGTTTCAGCTCGATTATTGCTGATGCGGCGGGTGGCAAAGCCTATTGGGCGCTGTGCCACCCACAGGGGCCACCCGATTTTCACCATGATGATTGCTTTGCCGCACGGCTTGGGGCACCGCAGCGGCCATGAATGTCCAATTTGGTATCGACCGCCTGCTCGCCGACCCGCAAACGCTGGGCGAATTGGCGGGCCGCCGTGTTGCGCTGCTCGCCCATCCGGCATCGCTCACTGCCGATCTGCACCACAGCCTTGATGCGCTGGTCGCGGCGGGGGTCAAAATAACCGCCGTGTTCGGGCCGCAGCATGGCGTGCGCGGCGATTTGCAGGATAATATGATGGAAAGCCCGGATTATACCGATCCGGTCTATGGCATCCCCGTGTTCAGCCTTTATGGCGAAGTGCGCCGCCCCAGCGGGCAGATGCTTTCAACCTTTGATGTGATTTTGGTCGATGTGCAGGATTTGGGCTGCCGCATCTACACCTTCATCACCAGCCTTCTTTATATCCTCCAAGCCGCCGCTGCGAACGGCAAGAGCGTCTGGGTGCTCGACAGGCCCAATCCGGCGGGCCGCCCGGTGGAAGGGCTGGCGCTGCGTGCGGGCTGGGAAAGCTTTGTCGGCGCTGCCCCCATCCCGATGCGCCACGGCCTCACCATGGGCGAATTGGGCCATTATTTCATCGACCATTATGCGCTCGACGTCGATTATCGCGTCATTGGCATGACGGGCTATGCCCCCGACGATGCACCCGGTTTTGGCTGGCCGGTCGAACGTATCTGGATCAACCCCAGCCCCAACGCCCCCAATTTGAATATGGCGCGCGCCTATGCGGGAACGGTGATGCTGGAGGGAACGAACCTTAGCGAAGGGCGCGGCACCACCCGTCCGCTCGAACTGTTCGGCGCGCCGGATTTGGATGCAGACGCAATTGCCCGCACGATGGCGGATTTGGCGCCTCAGTGGCTGGCGGGCTGCAAATTGCGCCCCGTCCATTTTGAGCCGACCTTTCACAAGCATGTCGGGCAATTGTGCAATGGCCTGCACATCCATGCCGAAGGGCCATGGTATGACCATGCCAGCTTTCGCCCGTGGCGGGTGCAGGCGCTGGCGTTCAAGGCAATTCGCCAGCTATATGGCGATTATCCGCTGTGGCGCGATTTTCCTTATGAATATGTGTTCGACCGGCTGGCAATCGACGTCATCAATGGCGGTGAAGATTTGCGCCGCTGGGTCGATGATGATGCGGCGCGCCCGGCGGATCTCGACGCCATAACGCTGGCCGATGAACGCGCATGGCTTGAGCAACGCACCCCTTTCATGCTTTACTGAACGCATCGACCGCTACCAAAGGGGGGCGTCATGATATTGGTTACCGGAGAAATTTTGGCCAAGCCAGAACGTGTGGCCGATGTGGAGGGGCTGTCGCTCGCGCATGTCAAACGCTCCCGGACGGAGGATGGCTGCCTTAGCCATGACGTCCATCGCCATGTGGAGGGCGCCAATCGTTTCGTCTTTGTCGAAACGTGGAGCGATATGATCAAGCTAAAGGCGCATTTCGCATTGCCGGATTCGCAGAAATTTGCGCGACAAGTGGCGCTGATGGCGCAGGAACCCGTGAAGATAGAGATTTTTCACGCGGTGCCGATAGCCGCCAACCTGTCGCTGTAACCTGCCGACCATGCCGGAAAATGCGCCGCCGCTGGGGCTGATAGAGGGGTTTTTCGGCCCCCTATGGTCATGGGCCGAACGGCGCAGCGTCGCCCAAATCCTCAGCGCCCATGGCTATCGCTTCTATCATTATGCGCCCAAGGGCGACGCTTTGCTGCGCGAAAAATGGCAGATGCCCTATGCCCCGGCGGATGTCGCGACGCTTGGGGCATTTGCCGACGATGTGCGGGGGCAGGGGATGCGCTTTGGCGTTGGCCTGTCGCCCTTTGGTGCGCAACATGGTTTTGATGCATCCGCGCGCACCACGATGCGCGCCAAGTTGGCGCAGCTTGACGATGCGGGCATCGATGACCTCGCCATCCTGTTCGATGATATGGATGGGGCGATTGGCGACCTTGCCACGCGACAGGCCGAAATCATCGATTTTGTGACCCAGCATAGTCGGGCGCAGCAATTTTACACCTGCCCCAGCTATTATAGTGATGATGCGGTGCTCGACAGGGTGTTTGGGGCGCGGCCAGCATATTATCTCGAAGATTTTGGTCGGCTGACGCACCGGGACATTGCTGTCTATTGGACGGGGGAGGAGGTGTGCGCGCGCGCCATTTCGTCCGGCCATATCGCCGATGTCGCCCGCCGCCTCGGCCGTGCGCCCGCCATTTGGGACAATTGGCCGGTGAATGACGGGGCGCGGATGCGGGGCCACCTGCATTTGCGGGGGTTTACCGGGCGCGACCCGGCGATTGCACCGGCCATCCACAGCCATGCGGTCAACCCCTGCCTGCAACCGATTTTGAGTTGCATCGCCGCAATCACCCTGCCGCAGCTTTACCGCGAAGGCGCGGATTACGCCTATATGAACGCCTTTCTGACGGCGGCAGAAACGGTGTGCGGGGCGCAATTGGCCGATATGCTGCATGGTGATTTGTTGCGGCTGGAGGATGGGGGACTGTTGCGCCTCGATGCTGCGGCGCTGGCGAAGCTGACCGCGCGTTACAAAGCCATCGACCACCCGGCGGCGCGCGAAGTGGTGCGCTGGCTGGCGGGCGATTATGCCAAGGATGCGGACGGGGTGCAGACGCAATAAAATTACCCAAAAATCGCAGCTTAGCCATGATTGATTGGTTGACGCTTACGTGAACGTGAAACATGATGCGCCAAGGATAGAGATTCGGGGGATCGC
>CAUJJQ010000132.1 GCA_963205285.1 Pseudomonadota bacterium
GCCGCGTCGGCAGCTTCGCCCCGCATAGCCAGCCGCGCCGCAAATTCGAGCCGCCGGTCGGCGGATACATAGTTCAACTGGCGCGCAGCGACGCTGGCGCTGCTCGTCCATAGCAGTCGCTCCATCCGCGCATCTTGGTCAGCGCTGGATAAGAGGCCGGGAAAATTGCTCAAAATCCGGGTTTCATCATCGGGACTCATCGCGCCGGCCAGCCATGCGCGCCGCGCCTCTGCCGCCGCGTCGTCCGCACGTCCAGCGGCGAGCAAGGCCATCGCAAATCGGGCATGTCCCGCCGCATTTTCGGGGGCGAAGCGCGTGAAATAGGCGATAGCGCTTGGAGGGACATAGGGGGACGCGGCGAGTGCAGTGTCCGCCTTGCGCCGCAATGATGCTTCATCGGGCCAGCCCGGGTTGGCGAGGAGGAAGTTCGCCAGCCGGTCAAACCCGGGATTATTGGCCTGACGCAGAGCTTGCCATTCGATGATTGCTTCTGCCGCCGGGTTGGTGGCAACTCCGCTGGTCGCCGCACCGCCAAGGCCCAATTGCACGCGATAATATTCGCGCTGCTCAGGCGATAGATCGCTCGCCATGCACATGGCCGGCGTCAGCAGCAGTGCCGCCATCGCCAAGCGTGCGGCGAAACGGCGCGGGGTTGGGAGAATATCAATAACCATGCTTGCCATGATGGGGGTCATATCCTTATCAGGCGCTGAACCGGCGCATATTGCCGGAAATACGTCCATTTTTGCCATTTAGGCGCGGCGAATCGCCCGTGTAAAGGATTGCAGCATGTTTTCGGGCTCCATTCCGGCCCTGTTGACGCCTTTTAGCGACGGGCTGCTCGATGAAGCGGCGCTGCGGCGCTTTGTCGATTGGCAGATTGCCAATGGGTCGAGCGCGCTGGTGCCGTGCGGAACGACCGGCGAAAGCGCGACACTGGGCTATGACGAACATTATCGCGTGATCGACATTGTGATCGATCAGGCGGCGGGCAGGGTGCCGGTCATTGCCGGTTGCGGTTCCAATGATACCGCCACCGCCGTGCGCCATATGCAATATGCCAAGGCGGCGGGTGCGGCAGCGGCGCTGGTGGTTGCGCCCTATTACAACCGGCCCAGTCAGGCGGGGATGGTCGCGCATTTCACCCACCTCAGCCAGCAATGCGACCTGCCGGTTGTCGCCTACAACGTGCCCGGGCGCACCGTCACCGATATTTTGCCCGAAACATTGGCGACGATTGCCGCGTTACCGGGCGTTGTCGGGGTAAAGGACGCCAGCGGTGATCTGGCGCGCGTCACCCAGCATCGCCAGATGATCGCGCCGGATTTTTGCCAATTGTCGGGCAATGATGATTTATGGCTGGCGCATGCCGTGATGGGTGGGGTCGGCTGTATTTCGGTGACCGCCAATGTCGCGCCGCGTCTGTGTGCCGATTTTGCGGACGCTTGTGCCGCTGCGGACTGGGCGACGGCACGCGACCTCCATGAGCGTTTGTTCCCCTTGCACAAGGCATTGTTCAGCGATGCCAGCCCCGCGCCTGCCAAATATGCACTGCACCGCCTGCAACCATGGTTCGGGGCAGAGGTGCGGCTGCCGATTATCGACGCCAGCGCCGCCGCGCGCGCGGCTCTCGATGCCGCGCTTGCCCATGCGGGACTGGTCTGAGCAGACGCGAGATGGCCAAGCCGCGCCCCGAAGTCTTTGATAAAAAACGCGTCGTCGCGGAAAACCGGCGCGCCCGCTATGATTATGCACTGGCCGATTTTTTCGAAGCGGGGATTGTCCTGACCGGCACCGAAGTTAAGAGCCTGCGCTTTGGCGAAGGGACGATTGGCGACAGCTATGCCGAGGTAAAGGGCAGCGAAATCTGGCTGATCAACAGCCATATTCCCGAATTCAGCCACGGCAATCGTTTCAACCATGAACCGCGCCGCCCGCGCAAATTATTGATGTCGGCGCGCGAAATCCGTAAGCTGTATGGCGCAGTTGCCCGCGATGGCATGACCCTGGTGCCACTCAGCGTCTATTTCAACGCGCGCGGCAAGGCCAAGGTCGAATTGGCGCTGGCCAAGGGCAAGAAGGCGCATGACAAGCGCGACACCATTAAAGAACGCGACTGGAAACGCGAACAGGCGCGCCTCTTAAAGGATCGCGGCTGATGGGCTTTATCGCGTGGGTCCGGCGAAACACACCGAAGCGGGAGGAACTGCTCGAAAGCCGTTGGCTGCGCCCCTTTGCCCACCGCCTGTCGCACAGCGAATTATGGCGTTTTTCGCGTCGTTCGGTGCCGCGCGGGGTGGCGCTCGGCCTGTTTGTCGGCATGTTCCTGCTGATACCGGGTGTCCAGATTGTCGGCGTTGCGATGTTGGCGCTGCCATGCCGGGCCAATATCCCGCTGGGCGCGGCGATGACATTTTTGTCGAACCCGCTCACCACGCCCTTTTTGCTCGCCTCCTCCGTATGGGTGGGCAATGCAGCCTTTGGCCTGCACGCCGATATTAGCACTTTTTCGCTGCTCGCCGAACGCGGCGCCAGCGTTGGCGAATGGGCGGCTTGGTTTTTTTCGGATGCCGCACCCGCGATGTTGACCGGGCTTTTCATCATATCGGCGCTGTCGGCGGCGGTCGGTTATATATTGTCGTCGGTAATCTGGTCTGCATGGATTCGGCGGCGCTGGCGCAAACGATTGGCCGACCGGCGAGCAGCGCGGCGGATATAAGCGTTTTATTGCGCGATTGCGCAGCTTTGTATTACTGTTATACAACAGCGTGACGACAGGCGTAGTCGGCGGGGAGTCGCGCGCCAAAAAGCAGGGAGATTGCATTTATGGCTCGTATTTTCGGCAAAGCTGTTGCGGCGGTTTCAGTGAGCGCAATGGCCATTTCACTGGGCGCCGCGGCGTTCGCCAATCAGGCAGACCCGCACGCAGGCCATGCCGATCATGCCGCGCATATGGCGGCAGCCGCGCATGCACCCCAATATGGCAATTATGGCATCGATACGGCGGGGATGGACCGCACGATTTTGCCGGGCAATGATTTTTACGGGTACGTCAATGGCGCATGGGCGCGCAACACGACGATCCCGTCGGACAAATCCAACTACGGCATGTTCACGGTGCTGGGCGACCTCAGCCTGCAGCGCACACGCGGCATCCTTGATGCAGCGCGCGGCGATGCAAACAGTGCCATTGGCCGGGCATATACCAGCTATCTGGATGCCGCGACGGTTGAAGCGCGCGGCCTTGCGCCGATTAACCCATGGCTGACCCGAGTGCGTGCGCTGGGTGACCGGGCGGGCTATGCCGCATTGGCGGCTCAGGCGGATCGTGCAGGCATCCCGACATTATTTGCAGGCTATGTTGGACAAGATGACCGGTCGCCCGACCACTATATATTCTCGCTCTATCAGGGCGGGATTGGTATGCCAGACCGCGACTATTATCTGGAAAATGCGCAGCGTTATCAGGACGCACGCACCGCCTATGTAACCTATCTGACGCAGATGTTGACGCTGGCGGGCGAACAAAATGCCGCCGCGCGCGCGCAAGCAGTGATGGCGTTTGAAACGCGGATTGCGGGCGCGCACTGGAACCGCCTCGATTCGGGCGACGCGACCAAAGTCTATAACAAAATGACGGTTGCGGACTTGACGCGACTTGCACCGGGGTATGATTTTGCAACCTACCTGCACGGACTTGGCGATAATGAAGCGGATGTGCTGGTCGGTCAGCCAAGCGCCTTTACCGCGATGGCCGCGATTTATGCTGAAACCCCGGTGGAGGTGTTGCGCGACCAGCTGATCATCCGCAGTCTGTCGAGCTATGCCGACCAATTGCCCGACGCGGTGGCCAATGCCAATTTCGCATTTTACGGCACTGCATTGTCGGGCACGCCGCAGCGTGAAACGCGTGACAAGCGCGCGGTGCGCTTTGTCGAAGGGGTGCTCAGCGATGATCTGAGCCAGCAATATGCAGCGCAATATTTCCCGCCGGCGACCAAGGCTGCGATGCAGACGTTGGTTGGCAATGTGCTCGCCGCGCTTGGCACACGCATCGACAACCTCAGTTGGATGCAACCTGAAACCAAGGTGCGCGCGCGCGCAAAACTCGCCAATTTCACGGTCAAGATCGGCTACCCTGACCAGTGGCGCAGCTATGACGGGCTCGACATTCGTGCCGATGATTTGTTCGGCAATGCGTGGCGTTCCGCGCAGTTTGAACATGATTATCAGATTGGCAAATTGGGCGGCGCGGTGCGGCGTTGGGAATGGGGCATGACGCCGATGACGGTCAATGCCTATGCCAATTTCTCAATGAACGAAATTGTGTTCCCGGCGGCGATTTTGCAGCCACCCTTCTTCGACCCCAACGCCGACGCAGCGGTCAATTATGGCGGCATCGGTGCGGTCATCGGCCATGAAATCAGCCACCACTTCGACGATCAAGGTTCCAAATATGATGAACATGGCCGTCTGGCTGATTGGTGGACACCCAGCGACCTTGCCGCCTTCCAAGCCGCAGGGCAGCGCCTAATTGCCCAATATGACGCCTATGAAGTGCTGGGCGAACATGTCGGCGGTGAATTTACGCTGGGCGAAAATATCGGCGATTTGGCCGGTTTGGCGATAGCCCATGATGCCTATATCAAGTCGCTGAATGGCCAAGAAGCGCCGGTGATTGACGGCACCACCGGCGAACAGCGCTTTTTCATGGGCTGGGCGCAGGTGTGGCGGCGTAATTATCGCGATACCAATTTGCTGCAACGTCTGACCACCGACCCGCATGCGCCATCTATCCAACGTGCATGGGTCGTGCGTAACATTGACGCATGGTATAGTGCCTTCAATGTTCAACCGGGCACCAGCCTCTATCTGGCGCCCGCCGACCGTGTAAGGATCTGGTGACACAAGCCGCACTCTACGCCGATTTTGCTGCTGCCCCAAAGGAACGCTGGCAGCCCCGTTTAGCGGTCATCGCTGTCCTTGCGGCGGCGGTGGCCTCTGCCCTCATCCTCTGGTGGGTGAGCGGTTCGTTACCGCTTGCCGGCGGCATGGCGGCGAGCGGCATGCTGGGTGCGGTCGTGCTCGGCGCATGGCAAAAGCGTGGCGTTGCGCACCCCTTGGCGGGGGAGGGGGGCAATGATTGGACGTTGGTGCGGGCGATTGGCGACAGCGCGCAATGCGCCATAGCGGTAACCGATCGCACCGGGCGGCTGGTCTTGGCCAACAACCAATATTGCGAGTGGTTTGAGGGGCCGATTACCCCGCCTGCTTTGCCGGTCGATGCGCCAACGGTCGCCTTGATTGCAGAGGTTGGTCGGGCGGCGTGGCGCGATGGCGAGGCGGCGATCAGCGGCTTTCGTTGCAACGGGCGTGAAATCAGCGCCAGTGTGCTGCGCGTTGGCCGAACGAGCGACCACCTGTTGTGGCAATGGCACGAAAATGTGGCGATTGACCCTGTGGGTGCGGCGGAAAATGCGATTGCCGACTGGCCGGGGCAAATTGCGGGTGAAGCGGGTGCGATGATCGCACTGGTCAGCGCCACCGGCACCATCCGTGGGGCCAACGCCGCCTTTGCATTGCGCGCAGTGGGCCGCGCCGACGCGCGGGTGGAGGGGCAGGATTTTGCCAGCTTCCTGCGCGTCGACCCCCAAGGGTTGATCCGCTTTGCCCGCGAACAGGCGGGGGCGGGTGCGACGCCGCTGCGCCTTATCGAAATTGCCTTTGACCGCGCGGATCCAGCGGCTCCACTCCTCCTCCTCCTGTTTGATGAGGATGGCGGCCCGGCGGAGCGCGGTATTGCGCATGATTATGTCGAAAATCTGCTCGCGGCGCTGCCAGTCGGTATGGCGATGGTCGATCGCGACGGGCGCATCGCCTTTTTCAATGCAGCTTTTGCGCGCGCGGCGGGGATTGATGCAAGTCGCCCGCCCAGCTACCCCGGCGACCTTGTTGTGGCGGAGGATAAGAGCGCGCTTGCCGATGCCGTCCGCCGTCACGGCGGCGCGCG
>CAUJJQ010000133.1 GCA_963205285.1 Pseudomonadota bacterium
CCGCTTTTTTTGGGGGGTGGCATTGCGCCCCATCCTCGCCTAAAGGCGCGCGCACGGCTCCAAAGCCTTTGGCCCAAACCCTGGCCCCAAACCCTTTGCTGGAGCAGCCGCCACCATGCGTCTTGCCATTGCATCAGATCATGCTGCCGTCGCCCTAAAGGCCGAACTGGCCGAATGGCTGCGCCAAACGGGGTATGAGGTTGCCGACCTTGGCCCGGCGGATGATGCGCGCGTCGATTACCCCGATTATGGTTATGCGCTGGCCCGCGCGGTTGCGGATGGCGATGCCGAATTTGGCATTGCGCTATGTGGTTCGGGGATTGGCATTTCCATCGCGGTCAACCGTCACCCGGCCTGCCGCTGCGCGCGGGTCGATGACCCGCTGTCCGCCGCGCTCGCCCGTGAACATAATGATGCCAATGTCATCGCGCTTGGCGCGCGGCTGACCGGCCCCGACATGGCAAAGGCGTGCATCACCACCTTTTTGGTGGGGCATTTCGCCGGTGACCGCCATATCGCCCGAGTCGAAAAGCTCACCCACCCACCCGCGTTTTAAGCCAAAGGAACCGCCATGACCACGGACACACTTTCCCGCCCCGCCATCCGTTCGGCCGGTTTCTTTTCCGATGATGTTGCAACCAGCGACCCCGCAGTTGCCGCCGCCATCCGGCAGGAGGTGGAGCGCGAGCGTTATCAGATCGAACTGATCGCGTCGGAAAATATCGTTTCCAAAGCGGTGTTGGAGGCGCAGGGTTCGGTTTTCACCAATAAATATGCCGAGGGCTATCCCGGCAAACGCTATTATCAGGGCTGCGCGCCCAGCGATGCGGTCGAAACTTTGGCGATTGAACGCGCCAAACAGCTTTTTGATTGCGCCTACGCCAATGTCCAGCCGCATTCGGGCGCACAGGCCAATGGCGCGGTGATGCTGGCGCTGGTGCGCCCCGGCGCGACGATTTTGGGGATGAGCCTCGACGCCGGGGGGCATTTGACCCATGGGGCAAAGGCGGCGATGTCGGGCAAATGGTTCAATGCCGTCCAATATGGCGTTGACCCCGTCACCCACCTGATTGATTTTGACGAAGTGGCGCGGCTGGCGCACGAACATAAGCCGCAATTGATTATTGCGGGCGGTTCGGCCTATCCGCGCATCATCGATTTTGCCCGTTTCCGCGCGATTGCGGATGATGTGGGTGCGCTGTTCATGGTCGATATGGCGCATTTCGCCGGACTGGTTGCGGCGGGTGCGCACCCATCCCCCTTCCCCCATGCGCATATCGCCACCACCACCACGCACAAGACGCTGCGCGGGCCGCGCGGCGGGATGATCCTCACCAATGATGAGGCGCTGGCCAAGCGGATTAATTCGGCGGTTTTCCCCGGCATGCAGGGCGGACCGCTGGTGCATGTCATCGCCGCCAAGGCGGTTGCCTTTGGCGAAGCGCTGCGCCCCGAATTCAAAGATTATGCCAAAGCGATCATCGCCAATGCGCAGGCGCTCGCCTCCACGTTGGAGGCGCGCGGGTGCAAGGTCGTTTCGGGCGGCACTGATACCCATCTGGCGCTGATTGACCTGACGCCATTGGGCGTCACCGGCCGCGACGCCGATGAGGCGCTGGAGCGTGCGGCCATCACCTGCAACAAAAATGGCATTCCCAACGACCCGCTGCCGCCGGTCAAAACCAGCGGTATTCGTGTTGGTTCGCCCGCCGGCACGACGCGCGGTTTTGGCACCGCCGAATTTGCCGAAATCGGCCATATGGTGGCCGATGTGCTCGACGGCCTCGCCAAAAATGGCGAAGCGGGTGATGCCCAGATTGAACAAAATGTGCGCGGGCGCGTAAAAAATCTGTGTGAACGCTTCCCAATCTACCCAGGTGTATGATATAGATAATACGGCAAGGGGCGATTTGGAGATTAAAATGCCCAAGAAATCGAACGAACGCGCGCACAACGCAGATGCCGAGTTCAAGCGCGAATCAAGCGGTGCAAGCGGCTTTGTCGAATTCGCGGACAAGGCGGTGGATGAAGTTGGCCGGATTGGCCGCACCGCGTTCACCAAGGACAATGCCCCTAAACTGGCCGCCGGGGCCGCGCTTGGCGCGGTTGCCGCCATCGCGCTGCCGATTATTTCGGTGCCGTTTGGCGCGCTCGCCGGTCTGGGCTATGTCGCGTGGCGTAAGAGCAATGAGGACGCCGAATAACGCATGAAATGCCCCAGCTGTGGCCACGAAGATAGTCAGGTAAAGGATAGCCGCCCTGCCGAGGATGGGGCGGCTATTCGTCGTCGGCGACAGTGCGAAGGGTGCGGGGCGCGTTTCACGACCTTTGAACGCATCCAATTGCGTGACGTTGTCGTCGTCAAATCGGACGGGCGGCGCGAACCATTTGACCGCGACAAATTATACCGTTCGGTGTCGATTGCCTGTCGCAAGCGCCCGATCGACAGCGCCGGCATCGACAAGATGGTGAGCGCGGTGCAGCGCCAGTTGGAATATCAGGGCGATAATGACGTGCCATCCGCCGACATCGGCATTTTGGTGATGGAGGCGCTGCGCCAGCTCGATTCGGTCGCCTATATTCGTTTTGTCAGCGTCCACCGCGAATTTTCCGGCGCCCGCGATTTTGAGGAGTTCGCCGCCAGCGTGCGCGCGCTGGGCGGGGAATGAGCGCGACCAATCCGCCGGTCATCGTGCTGGTTCGCCCGCAATTGGGAGAAAATATCGGCAAGGCGGCACGCGCGATGCTCAATTTCGGGCTGACCGAGTTGCGGTTGGTCGCGCCGCGCGACGGTTGGCCCAACCCCGATGCCGGGCCAGCAGCGGCGGGCGCGGACATCGTGCTTGAACGCGCGCAGCTATTTGAAAGCCTTGCCGACGCGGTCGCCGACTGCGCGCATATCTATGCGACAACGGTGCGCAAGCGCGGGGTCGTCAAACCCGTGCTCACCCCCGAAGAAGCCGCCAGCGCCATCCACGCCGAACCGGGGCGATCCGCGCTGGTGTTCGGGCCGGAGCGTTCGGGGCTGGATGCACAGGATGTCGCGATGGCGCGCGCCATTTTAACCGTGCCGATCAACCCAGAATTTGCCTCCCTCAACCTCGCCCAAGCGGTGATTTTGACCGCTTATGCCTGGTCACGCGCGACGCCATTGGTGCAACCGCCCAAGACCGACATCGACCCGCCCGCCCAGCAAGCGGAATTTGAAGGGATGGCGGCACAACTTGACGCAATGCTGGTCAGTGCGGGATATTTCCACCCGCCCGAACGCACCACAGCGACGCGCAAAATGTTGCGCAGCCTGCTGACCAAGCCGGGTTGGTCGAGTTTGGAAGTGCGCACGCTGCGCGGGGTGCTCTCGGCGCTCGCCAACCCAAGAAAGCGTTGATTTTTTCCGAAACTGCCGTTTCGGGTGCTGCTCCGGCCCGCTCCCCCACCCGGCCTCCCAACGGGATGGTATCTTATGGGAGGCCGGGTGGGG